>NZ_JBFAPG010000052.1:0-21198 GCF_040675595.1 Micromonospora sp. NPDC049580 | reverse complement strand
CACGCACCTGGCCTCCCGCGTACGCCGGGCGGCCGGACCCCCTCGGGGCCGGCCCGCCCGGGCCGGCCCCCCGCACCCGTACGCAGGGTGGATCTTGATCGGAAATGGTGTGGCGCGCTGGTGCCCGTGTCGGGACACTGCGTCGGTGACCGGTTCCGCATCGCCTCAACTGCTTCGACCGCCTGCGCTGCGGCCCGGCGATCTGGTCGTTGTCGCCGCGCTGTCCGGGCCGCTGCATGCCGCCTACGAGCCCGACCTCGCGCAGGCGGTGGTCGTGCTCCAGCGGATGGGGTTCCGCGTGCGCCGGGCGCCACTGCTCGACGCGGGACGGCAGCGCTGGTGGAGCGCGGCCACGCCAATGGAGATCGCCGGCGAATTCAACGGGCTCCTGCGTGATCCCGAGGTGCGCGCCATCATCGCGCACGACGGCGGTCAGACGGCGTTCGGCTACCTCGACCTGATCGACGTCGAGGCGATCGTCGTCGACCCCAAGCCGATCCTGGGCTACAGCGACATCTCGCTGCTGCACCTGGTGCTGTACGCGCGTACGGGTCTGGTCGGGTTCCACACCGATTTGGCCACGCCCGGGCTCGGCGGCGCGTGGCAGCGTGCGCCCGCGGCGCGCAGGGCAGAGCTGGAGAGGCTCTATTCGACGCTGCTGACCGGCACGGAGCCGCTCGGCGCGCTGCAGGCCAGCCCGTCCTGGGAGTGCTGGCGTCCCGGTCGTGCCGAAGGTCGGCTCATCGGCGGGGTGATCAATCGCATCGCGCTGGTGCAGGCGACGCGGTACGCGCTGCCGCTCGACTGGTTCGACGGCGCGGTGCTGTTCTGGGAGGAGATGGGCGGCCAGGCGTCGTACGTGTGGAGCTATCTGCACGTGCTGCGGCACGCCGGCATTCTCGACCGGATCGCCGGCATGGTCGTGGGCGTTCCGCACGCGATCGACGGGCTCGACACGCCCGACGCGTCCCCGACCCTGCCCGAGATGGTGCTCGATGTCCTCGGCGACCGTGACATCCCGGTCCTGGGCAACGTCGAGTTCGGACACGCGGGCCCCAACCTGCCGATGCCGGTCGGCGTCCGCGTCGCCCTCGACGCGCGGCAGCGGACGTTGTCGCTGCTGGAACCGGCGGTACGGCCGCACGCGACGACCGGACCGGTCGGCTGAGACCAGCGGGCGCGTAGCGCGAGGCTGTCGGTGCGACGTGCTGAGCTGTCCGGCATGGACTACTCACGATATCTTGACTGCCTTGCGGCCGACTTCGCCCGGCTGCGTGCCGTCGTGCCGACCGATTTCGGCGCTCCGGTGCCCACGTGTCCAGGCTGGAGCGTCGCCGACCTCACCCGTCACGTGGGCGACGTCTACCTCCACAAGACCCTGGCCATTCGTGAGGGCGCCGAGCCGGAGCCGTGGCCCCCGGCGGAGCTGGCATCCGAGGAGCCGCTGGCGCTGCTCGACCGCGCGTACGCCGAGCTGCGGGCCGAGTTCGCCGCCCACGACCCGTTGGACGCGGCGGGCTCGTGGTACGCGCCCGGCCGCTTCGTCGGCTTCTGGATCCGCCGGATGGCACAGGAGACCGTCATCCACCGCATCGATGCCGAGCTGGGCGTCGGGGCGCCGGTCGCGCCCATTCCGGCCGACCTCGCCGTGGACGGCGTCGACGAGCTGCTTCGCGTGTTCCTGGAGTACTCGGTGGCCGAGTGGGCCGACTCCTTCCGCGAGATCCTGGCCGGCTCGCCGGGCTGGACGTTCGTCGTCCGCGCCGACGACACGGCGTGGTCGGTGCGTACCGAACCCGGGGTGTTCACGGTGACCGACGGCGTCGCCGACGCCGCCGACGTGACGGTGACCGGCCCGCCAGCGGCGATGCTGCGTTGGCTGTGGGGCCGGGAGCTTGCCGCCGAGCCGAGTGGCGTCAGCGTCGAGGGGCCGCCGGAGGCGGTGGCTGAGCTGCGGCGCTGCATCGTCGTCGCCACCCAGTGAGGCGGTGCCCGCCGCAGTGGGCGCGGGTGGTGACCATCGGGGCGACCTAGAATCGACGAGTCTCACTGCTTTTGGCGGTGTGGGCTGGGGGCGACCACGAAGGGCGGTGCGCACGATGGGACCGGACGAGCGGCGACGGTTGTTCGAGCAGGCGCGGGAGCGTTCGGCGCGACAGGGCACCTGGGCGGAGGCGGACCGGTTGTGGGTCCGGGTGATCGAGGCGTACCGGGAGGCGGTGCGCGGTCCGGGTGGGGTCCGCGAGGACCAGCAGCAGTTGGCCCGGGCGCTGTGGCGGCACAGCATGCTGCTCTCGGCGCGCGGCAGGGCCGCCGACGGGATGGCGCCCGGCGGGGAGGCGGTGGTCGTCTTCGAGCGGGTGTACGACGCCGTGGCGGCCGAGGGCGGCAACGTGGCGGCGGCGCCCCGGGACGACGCCCTCGCCGAGCTGATCACCGCACTGGTGGACCTGGCCGAGGTCTCGTTCGCCGCCGGTCAGCCCGCCACGCGCAGGGACCTGCTGGAACGGGCCGTGACGGTGGGTCTGACCTCCGCCGGATCTCCGCCGTCCGCCGGGCCCCGCACCCGGGAGGCGATGGGCACGGCCTACCACAACCGGGCGACGGCGCTGCTGCACCGGCACCTCACGCGGCCGTCGTCGGGCGACGGTGCCCAGGAGGCGGCGCTGGCGGCGTCGCGGGCCTGCGAGCTGCGGCAGGGGCTGCTCGACCTGGCGCGTCCGCTGACCTTCTGGGAGATGGCCAACACCTACGGGGTGTACGCCCAGTGCCTGGTGCTGATCGGCGACCTCGACCGGGCGGCCATGGTGCTGGCGATGGGCAACCGGTTCGTGGAGACGCTGGGCCCGGCCGCCGCGGAGCCCGCCCAGAAACTGCGGGTCGCGGCCGAGATGCTGGCCCGGGAGAAGGGTGGGTCGGGGGACGCGACCGGTTCGCGCCGTTGGGGCTGGCGGCGGGGTTGACCTGCCGAGCGGCGGGCATCGCGTCCCGTCTTGCCGGACATCGTCGTTGATCGATACTGTGCGTGAAGGCGCCGCCCCGCCTCAGACCATCACCGTCGAAGAGAAGCGGGTTCCGCATGCGCACACTGAGACTTGTCACGTCGCTGGCCGTCGCCGGCCTGCTCGCCGGCGCGGTGGCGATGATCGCCACGCCGGCCAGCGCGGCAACTGTCGTGTTCTCCGTGACCAACAACTGGGGCAGTGGCTATCAGGGCCAGGTCACGGTCACCAACGACACCTCCGCGCCGATCAGCAGTTGGCGGGTCGAGTTCGACCTGCCGGCCGGGTCGAGCATCAGCCAGTCGTGGAACGCCCAGCAGGCCACCTCGGGCAACCACTACACCTTCAGCAACGTGTCGTGGAATGGCACCCTCGGGGCCGGCGCCTCGACGTCGTTCGGCTTCCTCGTCAACGGCTCCGGCACTCCGGTGAACTGCACCGTCAACGGCAACAGCGTGTCCTGCACCGGCGGCACACCGCCCACGACCCGGCCGCCGACCACTCCGCCCCCCACGACCCCGCCGCCGACCACTCCGCCCCCCACGACCCCGCCGCCCACCACACCGCCGCCGACGACCGGCACACCCGTGCAGCGGTACGGGCAGCTGCGGGTCTGCGGCACCACGATGTGCGACAAGAACGGCGCGCGGGTGCAGCTGCGCGGCGTCAGCAGCATGTGGCTCAACTGGGAGACCGCTCCCTACGCCGAGAACCTGTCCGCGCTGACCTGGATGCGCGACAACTGGAACCTCCAGGTGATCCGCGCGGCGATGGGCGTGGAGCCCGCCGGGGCGTACCTCAGCGATCCGGGCAGGGCGCGGGCGCAGGTGGAGACGATCATCAACAACGCGGTCACCGCCGGGGTGTACGTGATCGTCGACTGGCACGCGCACGAGGCGCAGAACAACCAGTCCCAGGCGGTGGCGTTCTTCGGTGACCTGGCACGTCGCTACGGTCACCTGCCCAACGTGATCTGGGAGACGTGGAACGAGCCGCTGCAGTTCAGCTGGACCGGCGTCATCAAGCCGTACCACCAGGCGGTCGTGTCCGCGATCCGCGCCGCCGACCCGGACAACATCGTCGTGCTCGGGACGCCGACCTGGTCGCAGGACGTGGACGCCGCCGCGGCCAGCCCCGTTGCCGGCACCAACCTCATGTACACGCTGCACTTCTACTCGTGCACCCACGGCGGGTCACTGCGCGCCAAGGGCGACGCGGCGATCCGGGCCGGCCTGGCGCTGTTCGTCACCGAGTGGGGCGCCAGCAACGCCGACGGCGGCCTCGACGGCCGGGCCTGCCTGCCGGAGGCGCAGTCCTGGATCGACTGGATGAAGGCGAACAACATCTCCTGGACCGCCTGGAAGCTCGACGTCGGCACCGACACCACCAACCTGCTCAGCCCCGGCGCGCCGGTGACCGGCGGGTGGAACAACTACCTGCACGGCCACGCGCCGTTCGTGGTCGCCAACATGAGGTGACCCGGCCGCGCGCTTGATCAACTCCAGATCGCCGATGTCGGGGTATCCGGGCCAGTGGGATGCCCCGACATCGCCGATCCCGTGTCGATCACGGGACCAGGTGTCCGAAGAGGATCAGCGGCGCCCCTCGTCGGTGCGCGGCCACGGGGCAGAACGGCGCGTCACCTTAACGCGCCGGAAACGCCCCCGGTACCAAACCTGGGAACGCTCGTCGGACAGTCGAGACCACCGAGACGCGAACCGGGGTGACCATGGTCGACAACACCACGAACGCGGCGACCTTCGACGGGCCGGTGGGCCGGTCCGGCAACGGTCGGGCCGTGCCCACGTCCCGTCCCGCCCCGGCGATGGCGGTGCACGACGACCCGGCCGACCTCGCCACCATCGGCGTGGAGGAGGAGTTCCACGTCGTCGACCTGCACACCCGGGAGCTGGTGCCCCGGGCCGGGGAGCTGCTCGACCGGCTGCCGGCCACGTCGTTCACCGCCGAGCTGCACCGCAGCGTGGTGGAGACCAACACCGCGGTCTGCCGCACCCTGGACGAGATCCGCGCCGAGCTGACCCGACTGCGCCAGTCGGCGGTCCAGGTCGCCGACCGGGCCGGACTGGGCATCGTGGCGGCCGGCACGGTGCCGCTGCGCGCCGACGGCGACCCGAGCGTCACCCCCACCTCGCGCTACCGACGGATGCTCGACGAATACCAGATGCTCGCCCGGGAGCAGTTGATCTGCGGCGCGCAGGTGCACGTCGGGGTCTCAGACCGGGACCTGGCGGTGGCCGTCACCCGGCGGGTGCAGCCGTGGCTGCCGGTGCTGCTCGCCCTGTCCACCAGCTCGCCGTACTGGATGGGTCAGGACAGCGGCTACGCAAGCGTCCGCTCGCTGGTCTGGCAGCGCTGGCCCACGGCCGGTGACCCGGGCGAGGTGACCAGCGCGGCCGACCACGAGGCCCTCGTAGCCGAGCTGATCTCCTCGGAGACCATCACCGACCCCGCGATGATCTACTTCGACGTTCGGCCGTCGGCGCACGTGCCCACCGTGGAGCTGCGCATCACCGACGCCAACGCCGACGTGGAGACCATCGTCCTGCTCACCGGGCTGTTCCGGGCGCTGGTGCGCCGGGAGGTCGCCGCCCTGCGCGCCGGAGTCGAGCGCACCGCCGTCCGGCCGCCGGTCCTGCGCGCCGCCGTGTGGCGGGCCGCCCGCTCCGGGCTGGAAGGCGACCTGCTCGACCTGCCTCGCTCGGCCCGGCCGGTGCCGGCCGCCGAGGCGGTCGGCCGCCTGGTGACCGACCTGCGCCCGCAGTTGGAGGCGACCGGTGACTGGGAGCAGGTCCGCGAGCTGACCCGGTACGCGCTGGAGCGCGGCAGCTCCGCGGCGCGGCAGCGGCGGGCGTACGAGCGGCGGGGCCGGTTGGCCGACGTGGTCGACCTGCTGCTCGACGAGACGCGGGGCCGGGTGCGTACGCCCCTGCCCGGTGTGCCGCCACCGCCCGCGCTGTCCGCGTACGCCGATGCGGGTGACGAGGTCTTCGGCCCGGACGGGCCGGAGCCGACGTTCCGTCCGCTGCTCGCCGCCCTGCGCACCCTCGGCGCCGCTGGCCTGCGCCAACGCGAGCACGACCGGGACGAGGAGCAGCGCGCCCGGGGCGTGACGTTCAGCGTGGCCGGTGAGGCCAGCACCCGGCTCTTCCCGGTCGACCTGGTGCCCCGGGTCGTGCCCGCCGACGACTGGCGGGCGCTGCGGACCGGCCTGGTGCAGCGCGCCCGCGCGCTCGACGCGTTCCTGCGCGACGTGTACGCCGACCGGGCGGTGGTCGCCGACGGGGTCGTCCCGGCCTGGGTGGTGGAGTCCTCGCCGGGGCTGCGCCCGACCGGTGCGCTGATGGGCCGGCGTGGCGCGCGGGCCCAGGTGTCCGGAACCGATCTCGTCCGCGACCCGGCCGGCGGCTGGTACGTGCTGGAGGACAACCTCCGGGTGCCCTCGGGCATCGGCTACGCCGTGCAGAACCGCCGGCTCACCCGGGCGGTGCTGCCCGAGCTGCCGGTGCCCGATGACCTGCTGCCCGCCGACGAGACACCCGCGATGCTGCACCGGGCGCTGCTCGCCGCCGCTCCCGCCGCCGCCGACGACCCCGCCGTGGTGGTGCTCAGCAGCGGTCCGGGCGACCCGGCCTGGTTCGAGCACCGGCTCCTCGCCGACGAGATGGGCGTGCCGCTGACCGAGAGCGGCGACCTGCTGGTGTCCGACGGCCGCGTTCACCTGGTCCGAGAGGGCCGCCGCAGCCAGGTCGACGTGCTCTACCTGCGGATGGACGAGGACGCGGTGCTGCACGCCCCGGGCGCCGACGGCGTGCCGCTGGGCTGGCCGCTGCTGGCCGCGGTGCACGCCGGGCGGCTCACGCTGGCCAACGCGCTGGGCAACGGCGTCGGCGACGACAAGGCGCTGTACGCGTACGTGCCCCGGCTCATCGAGTACTACCTGGGGGAGAAGGCGCTGCTCGGCGACGTGCCGACGTACCTGTGCGGGCTGCCCGAGCAGCGCGCCGAGGTGCTGGGCCGGCTCGACGAGCTGGTGCTCAAGCCGGTCGACGGGTACGGCGGGGACCGCGTGGTGATCGGCCCGCGTGCCGAGGCCGAGGAGCTGGACGCCGTCCGGGAGCAGATCCTCGCCGCGCCGCACCGGTGGATCGCCCAGGAGGTGGTCGCGCTCACCACCCACCCGGTCTTCGACGGTACGGCCCTCGCGCCGCGCCACGTTGACCTGCGGGCGTTCGTGTTCCTCGGCGAGACTGCGGAGGTGGCCCCGGTGGCGCTGACCCGGGTCGCGCCGGCCGGAAGCATGATCGTCAATTCCTCGCGGGGAGGTGGCTCGAAGGACACCTGGCTCCTCGGCGGAGCCGGGGAGTCCCCGGCGTAACTCACGCTTGATGCGGATGTCATCGGGACGCAACCGGGTCCACCAAGCCTGGACCGGTCAGCGGCCCGAGCGGACCGAGCCGATGAGAGGTGTGTGCCATGTGCGGTATCGGAGGCGAGTTCCGCCTCGACGGGGCGCCACCGGATCTGGCGGCGCTGGAGCGGATGCTCCCCGTCCTGTCCTCCCGGGGCCCGGACGGCGAGGGGCGATGGCAGCACGGCCCAGCGGCGCTGGTGCACCGTCGGCTGCGCATCATCGATCTGTCCGACGCCGGCGCCCAGCCGATGGTCGATCCCGAACTGGGCCTCGCCATGGTCTTCAACGGCTGCATCTACAACTACCGGGAGCTGCGCGACGAGCTGACCGCCGCCGGCTACTCCTTCCGGTCCACCTCGGACACGGAGGTGATCCTCAAGGCGTACCACCGGTGGGGGACGGCCTGCGTCGAGCGGTTCTACGGGATGTTCGCGTTCGCCCTGGTCGAGCTGGCCACGAACACCCTGGTGCTGGCGCGCGACCGGCTCGGCATCAAGCCCCTCTACCTGGCCGAGACGCCGGGCCGGATCCGCTTCGCGTCGACCCTGCCGGCGCTGCTCGCCGCCGGTGACGTGGACACCGACCTCGACCCGGTGGCGCTGCACCACTACATGAGCTTCCACTCGGTGGTGCCGCCGCCGCGCACGATCCTCGCCGGGGTCCGCAAGCTGCCGCCGGCCACCGTGCGGGTGATCACCGCGGACGGCCGGAGCACCGACACCACCTACTGGCGGCCGGAGTTCAACCGGGCCGCCGCCCCCGCCATGTCCGCCGACGAGTGGCAGGAACGGCTCATGGCGGCGTTGCGCACCGCCGTACGACGGCGGATGGTCGCCGACGTGCCGGTCGGCGTGCTGCTCTCCGGCGGTCTCGACTCCAGCCTGATCGTCGCCCTGCTGGCCGAGCAGGGCCAGACCGGTCTGGCCACCTTCAGCATCGGCTTCGAGGCGGCGGCGGGGGAGAGCGGCGACGAGTTCCACTACTCCGACCTGATGGCCCGCCACTTCGACACCGATCACCAGCAGATCCGCATCGGCGCGGAGCGGTTCGTCCCCGCCGTGCACCGGGCGATCGCGGCGATGAGCGAGCCGATGGTCAGCCACGACTGCGTCGCCTTCCACCTGCTCTCCGAGGAGGTCTCGCAGCGGATCACTGTGGTGCAGTCCGGGCAGGGCGCCGACGAGATCCTGGCCGGCTACGACTGGTACCCGCCGATGGCCAACGTGGCCCGCGCGGACGCCGTCGAGGCGTACGCCCGGGTGTTCTTCGATCGTCGCCACGACGCGCTCGGCGGGCACCTGGCGCCCGAGTGGATGCTCGACCACGACGCCAGCCTGGAGTT
Source organism: Micromonospora sp. NPDC049580 (assembly GCF_040675595.1). NCBI lineage: Bacteria > Bacillati > Actinomycetota > Actinomycetes > Micromonosporales > Micromonosporaceae > Micromonospora > Micromonospora sp. NPDC049580. The sequence continues at coordinate 12,422 of NZ_JBFAPG010000052.1, read as the reverse complement.
CGTCACCGCGCACTTCGGCGCGCCCGGCGCGGACACCGCGCTGGACGCGGCGCTGCGCCTGGACAGCCTGGTGATGCTGGTCGACGACCCGGTCAAGCGGGTCGACAACATGACGATGGCCTGGGGGCTGGAGGCCCGCGTGCCGTTCCTCGACCACGAGGTGGTCGAGCTGGCCGCCGCCTGCCCACCCGCCATGAAGCTGGCGCAGGGCGGCAAGGGTGTGCTGAAGGCGGCGAGCCGGGGCATCGTCCCGGACGAGGTGATCGACCGGCCGAAGGGCTACTTCCCGGTGCCCGCCATCCGGCACCTCTCCGGCCCACTGCTCGACGACGTTCGGGACGCGCTGACCGCCCGACCGGCGCGCGACCGGGGCCTGTTCCGCAAGGACTACGTGGAGGAGTTGCTGGACGCGCCGAACGCCCGGCGGACCACGCTGGGCTCCAACGCGCTCTGGCAGCTCGGGCTGCTGGAGCTCTGGTTGCAGCGGATCGGGGTTTAGATGAGCGTACGGATCGAGGTGCCGCGCCGGGTCCGACCCGTGCGCCACCGGCCGGCGGTGATCCTGCCCCCCGGCGAGGACTTCGCGCCCGCTCCGTCGCCGGACGGCCGACGGGTGGCGTACCTGTCCGACCGGGCCGGAATCCCGGCCGTCTGGGTCCGCGACGTCGACGCGGCCGAGGCCGTCGCGCTGCCCAGCGGCGACGAACCGGTCCTGGCGGTGAGCTGGTCCCCGGACGGGCAGTGGCTGGCCTGCGTCGTCGCGCCCGGCGGCGCACCCCGCACCGAGCTGTGGGTGCTGCGCCCGGACGGCACGCAGCGCCGCCAGGTCGCAGGGTTCGGCCGCCACAGCGCGGCCCTGGCCGGTTGGCTGCCCGACGGCGCGCTGATGGCGGTCACCGAGACCGCCGAGCGGGGTGCCGCCGTGCTGGTCGACGCCGGCACCGGGCACCGGCGGGTGCTCGCCGAGGGCGACCTGCTCACCCTCCTGGACGTCAGCCCGGACGGCGGGTCCGCCCTGCTGCGTCGCGGTCCGCGTAACGCCCGCTGGCTGGAGTTGCTGGACGTGGCCACCGGCGACCGGGTACGGCTGCTGCCGGACACCGGCCGGGGCAGCACCGACCAGGGCTGCTTCGGCCCCGACGGGACGAGCGTGCTGGCGCGTACCGACGCGTTCTCGGAGCTGGCCGCGCTGGTGCGCGTCGACCTCGCGCGACCGGCGCTGGCCCCGACGCGGCTCGCGGCGCGTCCGGACGCCGAGCTGGAGCACGTCGCGCTCTGCGCCGACCGGCGACGTGCCGCGCTGTTGTGGAACACCTACGGCGGGCGCAGCGAGCTGAGCCTGCTGGACCTCGCCAGCGGCGTGCAGCGGGCCGTCGCCGCCCCGGGTGAGGTGCTCGACGGCGCCGTCTTCGCCGCCGACGGCGACCTGCTCTGCGTCACCGCGCAGGGGCCGGTGCAGCCTCGGGAGGTCTGGCTGGTCGATCCGGTGACCGGCACGCCCCGCCCGCTGCGGCCGGACACCGGCGCCGCGCGTACGGGCGACAGCGGTGTCGCCCCGCAGCTTGTCGACCTGCGCGCCCGCGACGGGTTGCCGCTGTCCGGCTGGCTCTACCGCCCGCCCGGTCCGGGCCCCTGGCCGACCGCGATCAGCCTGCACGGTGGCCCGGAGGCGCAGGAGCGTCCCGGCTACAACCCGCTGTTCCAGGCCCTCGTCGCGCAGGGCGTCGCGGTGTTCGCGCCCAACGTGCGCGGCTCGTCGGGTTTCGGCCGCACCTTCGTCGCCGCGGACAACCTCGCGGGCCGCTACGGGGCCATCGCCGACGTGGCGGCGTGCGCCGACCACCTGCTCGACAGCGGTGTCGCGATCCCGGGCCGGCTCGGCTGCCTGGGCCGCTCCTACGGCGGCTACCTGGTCCTGGCGGTGCTGGTGAACTTCCCGGGGTTGTTCGCCGCGGGTGTGGCCGAGTGCGGCATCTCCGACTTCCGCACGTTCTACGCCGGCACCGAACCGTGGATCGCCGCCGCCGCCGTCAGCAAGTACGGCGACCCGGTGCGCGACGCCGACCTGCTGCGGGACCTGTCGCCGATGACCCACATCGACCAGCTCGACGTGCCGGTGCTGCTCATCCACGGCGCCAACGACACCAACGTGCCGGCCGGCGAGTCGGCCCAGGTGGCGCGGGCCCTCGCCGCGCGGGACGTCCCGCACGGGCACCTCGTGCTCACCGGCGAGGGGCACGACTTCCTGGCCCGCGACAACGCCGAGACGGCGCGTACGGCCACCACCGCCTGGCTCACCCGGCACCTCGCCGCGACGCCGGCCACCCTCGGCTGAGGCGTTATCCTGCGCCGGTGGACGTCACGGAGCAGGGTGAGCGGCTGGCCGCCGACCTGAGCCGATGGCTGACCGACGTGACCTTCGTCGACCTGGACACCGACGAGGTGACCGCGCGGATCATCGACGCGGTGGTGGGGTGGGGTCAGGCGCACCGGTGGCGGGTCTACCGGCGCGCGCCCAGCGTCGTACCGCTGCCGCCGCCGATGCAGCAGCGGCACTCCGTCCTCGACGTGGCGTGCGCCCGACCGGACGGCCCACCGGTGGTGATCGAGGTCGACCACACCGACCGGGCGCGTACGGTGCAGAAGCTGACCGCCGAGGCCGACGCCGGCCGGATCCCGATCTGGGTGCGCTGGGGCGTCGGCCGCTTCACCGCGCCGCCACCGCCGGTGCGGATGGTGACCGTCGAGGTGACCCGCCGCGCCGGGCCGGCCGGGCGCGGACGCCTGCACAGCCGCACCGGCGACCGGCCCGCGCCGGCGCACTCGCCCGGCGGCGGCACGGCGGCCCCGCAGGCGCTGCCGATCCCGCTGACCGACCCGGGTAAGGGCATCTGAAGCGAATCGTAAGCGGAGGCCGGCAGTGTTCCGGGTGTCAGCAGAACACGACAGACACCCAGGAGATTCCGATGCGCAAGCTCATCAACTCGACCTACCTCACCCTCGACGGCGTCATCGAGAACCCGGTGTGGACCGGCCCGTACTTCGACGAGGAGTCCATCGTCGTAGCCGGCGAGCTGACCGACGGGGCGGACGCGATGCTGATGGGTCGGGCCACCTACGACGGCATGTCCGTCGCCTGGCCGCAGCAGGACGAGAGCGACCCGATGACCGGGGCCGCCTACTTCAACAACGTCAAGAAGTACGTCGCCTCGACCACCCTCACCAATCCCACCTGGAACAACACGGAGGTGCTCCAGGGCGACCTGGTCGAGGCGGTCACAGCGCTCAAGGCCCAGGACGGCAAGAACATCATCCAGTACGGCTTCGGCTCGGTCACCGCCCAACTGATCACCGCGGGCCTGGTGGACGAGGTCCGCTTCTGGATCCACCCGGTGCTGCAGGGCACGCCAAGCCTGACGGTGCCGCTGACGGACTTCACGGCCTCGTTCGACCTCGTCGACACCCGGGTGCACAAGAGCGGCGTGATCGTCGCCTCGTACCGGCCGAAGTCGGCGAGCTGAGCGGCTGAGCGGCGAGCTGAGCGGCTGATCAGAGCTGGGCCCGGGCCTCGCCCGGGCTCAGCTTCGCGCCCTCGGCGACCAGCGCGTCGAACCGTTCCCGGCCGAGCACGGCGAGCACCCGCTCGGTCACCCGGTCGGTGTCGTCGCGCTCCGCCGGCGCGGCCGGAACGCCGGCGGCCTGCCGGGCGGCGGCCGCGGCGCCGAGCAGCCGGGCCGCAACCTCGGGCGACCGCACCGCCGACGCCATCCCCTCCAGCGGGCCGAGCACGTCGCGTGCGGTGGCCATCGCCTCGGCGACGTCGAACGCCTCGAGGTGCAGGGCCAGCGCGGCGGCGGGGTCGCCACTCTGCTCGACCGCGTAACCCAACTCCACGAGGACCATCGGCAGGTAGAGCGCCGGCTGGGCCTCGTTGCGCCCCTGCTCGGCGAGGCGGGTGAGGTGGGTGGTGGCCAGGTCGAGCTTGCCGTCGCGGCGGGCGGCGAAGCCGAGGCCGAGCTCGGCAAAGACGATCGCGCTCGGCGAACCCTGTTCCACCGCCAGCTGGTACGCGCGCTCGGCCAGCTCCCGGGCCTGCGCGTAGTCGCGGGTCTGCACCGCGATCCAGGCCAGCCAGGACAGCTTGCCGGCCACGTGCGGCCACAGCCCCAGCTCCTCGGCCCAGCGCAGCCCCTCCCGGTGCAGGGCTGCCGCGCGTTCGTACTCACCGCGAATCTCGGCCAGCCCACCCACCCAGTCGTTCGCCTGGAGGCGGCCCCACCGGTCATCCACCTCGGCGAACAGCGCGGTGCTGCGCGTCGCCGCGCTCTCCAACGCGGCCAGGTCACCGCCGGCGTGCGCGATCATGGCCCGGGAGCTGAGCACTGCGGCCTCGGTCCACGGATCGGTGGCGGCGGTGGGCAGCAGCTCCGACGCCAGCGGCAGGTCACTGCTCCCGAGTACCGCGTTCGCCGCGAACCAGACGGCTCGGGCGTCGGTGACACCGGCCAGGGTGGCGCGCACCTCGGCCGGTGGGATGTGCTCGCCCTGCAACAGCGCGAAACCGATCCGCCAGGCTGCGGCGCGGCTCTCCTGCGTCGGATCGCCGGGCGTCGCGAGGGCTCGCCGCGCCTCGGTGAGCCGGCCCCGCAGGTACCAGTACCAGCTCAGCGCGACGGCCAGCCGCAACCCGCCGCCGTGCACCAGCGCCGCGCGCAGGTTCACCGTCTCCGCGTCGAGCAGCGCCAGCCACCGCTGCTGGTCGGGGCCGCGCAGCTGCGGGTCGGCCTGTTCGGCCAGGTCGGTGTAGTACGCGGCGTGCCGCGCCCGGGTGTCGTCGCCGTCGACCAGGTGGTCCAGGCAGAACGCGGCGACCGACTCGAGCAGCCGGTAACGGGGGCTGGTGCCGGAGTCGTCGAGCACCACCAGCGACCGGTCCACCAGGCGAGCCAGTGTGTCGAGGTCGGTCCGGCAGACGAACTCGGCCGCCTCCGGGGTGCAGCCGTCGCCGAACACCGCGAGCCGGGCCAGCACCGCGCGGTCGGCGTCGTCGAGCAGGTCCCAGCTCCAGCCGATCACCGCGGTCAGCGTCCGCTGTCGCGGCGGCACGTCGCGCTGAGACGTGGTGAGCAGCCGGAACCGGTCGTCGAGCCGGTCCACCACACCCCGCAGACCCAGCGCGCGGACGCGGGTCGCGGCCAGCTCCAGCGCCAGCGGCAGGCCGTCCAGGCGACGGCAGAGCTGGGCGACCGCCGCCGCGGTGTGCTCGTCGAGACGAAAGCCGCGGTGCTGGGCGGCGGCGCGGGCGGCGAACAGCCGGGCCGCCGCCGAGCGCCGGACCGTGTCCGGGTCGCTGTCCGAGGGCAACGACAGCGGGGGTACCTCCCAGAGCAGCTCCCCGGTCAGGCCAAGCGGCTCCCGGCTGGTGGCCAGCACGCGCACCCCGGGCGCGTCGCGCAGCAGCCGGGCCACCAGCGCGGCGACCGGCTCGATGACGTGTTCGCAGTTGTCCAGCACCAGCAGCAGGTGCCGCGACCGCAGCGTTGCGACGAGTCGGTCGGTGGCCGACAGGCTCGTGCCGGCGGCCTCGCGGGCGTCCAGCGCGCCGAGCACCTGCTCGGCGACGCCCGGGTCGCCGGCCGGCAGCGGCGCCAGCTCGACCAGCAGAACGCCGTCCGGAAAGGACTGGCCGCGGGCGGTCTCGGTGGCCAGCCGGGTCTTGCCGACGCCGCCCGGCCCGATCAGCGTGACCAGGCGCTGCGCGGGCAGCAGGGCCCGCAGCCCGGTCAACGCCTCGGCCCGGCCGACCAGCTCGTCGAGCTGGGCCGGCAGGCTGTTGCGGATGATCGCGGCCTTCGGCGGCGCGCTCAGGCCGGCGTCCTGTTCGAGGATCCTGCGGTGCAGGGCGACCAGTTCGGGGCCGGGGTCGAGGCCCAGCTCGTCGGCGAGCCGGTCCCGCAGGTCGGCGTAGCTGTCCAGGGCCTCGGACTGGCGACCGGCCGCGTACAGCGCGCGCAGCTGCACCGCCCGCAGGCCTTCGCGCAGCGGGTGTCGGGCGACCAGTTCGGCCAGGTCGGCCGCGACCAGGTCGTGTTCACCCCGGGCCACCCGGGCTTCGGCGAGCCGCTCGTGCACGGCGAGGCGCTGCTCGGCGAGTCGGGTCGCCTCGGCGCGGACGAACTCGGCGTCGGCCACGTCGGCGTACGCCTCGCCCCGCCACAGCCCGAGGGCCTCGGTCAACCGGTCGACGTCGGTGTGCCGGGCCAGCTCGGCGAATCGGTCGGCGTCGACCGTGCCGGCCCGCAGCAGGTAGCCGGGAGCGCGGGACTCGACCAGGTCGCGGGCGCCCGGCTCGGCGTCGTTGAGCGCCTTGCGCAGCTGCGACACCCGCACCTGGAGGGCACCGGCCGGGTTGGCGGGGGAGTCGTCACCCCACAGGTCGTCGATGAGCCGGTCGGCGGAGACGACCTGGTTGCGGTTGGTCAGCAGGTCCGCCAGGAGGGCGCGCACCTTGGTGCCGGGCACCACCACCGGCTCGCCGGCGTCCGTGGTCACGGCGAGCGGCCCGAGCACCCCGAACTGCACGGCGGACATCTTAGCGCCGGTAAGACGACCTGAAGCAGACCGTAAGCGCGCCGGCGCACCGTGTGGGCATGGAGATCTATCACGAGACACATGGCAGTGACGAGGGCCGGCCGCTGGTGCTCATCCACGGCGCGCTCTCCGGCATCGGCACCTCGTTCGGCACGATCCTGCCGTTCCTGGCGAAGTCGCGGCGGGTGATCGCCGTGGAGTTGCAGGCGCACGGCCACACCCCGGACGTCGACCGTCCGCTGACCGTGGAGCACTTCGCCGCCGACGTGGTCGAGCTGCTCGACCGGTTGGGTGTCGAGCGGGCGGACGTGTTCGGCTGGAGCATGGGCTCGGCGGTGGCGCTGCGCCTGGGCACCGACCACGCCGAGCGGGTCGGGCGGCTCGTCCTCGCCTCGGTGAGCTTCGACGAGGACGGCCTGCACCCCGGGCTGCTCGACGGGATCCAGGACCTGCAACCGGAGCATCTGCACGGCTCGGAGTTCCACGAGGAGTACCTGCGGACCGCGCCGGACCCGGCGGGCTGGGCCACCCTGGTCACCAAGATGAAGGTCCTGGACGCGAACCTGCCGCGGTGGACGCCCGAGCAGATCCGGGCCCTGGCCGCGCCCGCCATGATCGTGCTGGCCGACTCGGACATCGTCCAGCCCGAGCACGCGGTACGGATGTTCCGGCTGCTTGGCGGCGGGGTGCCCGGCGACCTGACCGGTCTGCCGGCCTGCCGGCTGGCCATCCTGCCGGGCACCACCCACACCACGATCCCGCAGCGCGCCGACTGGCTGGCCCCGATGATCGACGAGTTCCTGGCCGAGCCGGTGCCAGCCCGGTGACCCACACTCCCAGCGGCCCCGGGCTGCGGCGTCGATCATGGACTTGTGGTGGCCACCTTAGCCGCCAAAGTCCCTTTTGCGCACCACCACAACTTCATGATCGACGGAGCGGGAGGTGGAGCGGGTGGGTTACTGCTGTTCGGGGGAGCGTCGGAGCCACAGCCAGACGCCACCGAGGCCGCACGCCACGCCGAGAACCACGATCGCCGTTCGTGCCGCCAGCGGGGCGTCGTCCAGGAACGGCGCGGCCTTCGAAGCGGCCAGGCTGAGCAGTGCGACTACCAGCAACAGTCCCGCGATGATCCGATCACGCGTCATGGTTGCTTTGTATAGCAGCAACACGCCCAAGCCCTTCGGTGCGCCCCCCACGCCGATCTTGCACTTTCTGCGGTGATGTAAGGCGCGAAAGCCGCGTGACAGCCGCACAAAGTGCAAGATCGCGGGAGGCTCGGGGTTCAGGGGTTGAAGGCTTGGCGATAGGCGGTGGGGGTGGCGGCGAAGGCCCGGCGGAAGTGGGCGCGCAGATTGGTGGCGGTGCCCAGCCCGGTCCGTCGGGCCACCTCGTCGATGGTGACCGTGCCGTCTTCGAGCAGGCCACACGCCGCACGAAGTCGTTGCTGCGTCAGCCAGGCCTGCGGGCTCATGCCGAAGCGCCGCCGGAAGTTGCGGTGCAGCGTACGGGTCGACTGGTGGCCGCGCCGGGCCAGGTCCCCGACGGTCAGTGGCAGGTGCAGGTGGGCGTTCGCCCATTCGGTGACCACGGTCAGGTCAGCGGCATCGGTGGGTTGGAGGGGAATGAACTGCGCCTGACCGCCGGCCCGGTGCAGGGGAGTGACCATGACGCGGGCGCGCTCGATGGCCGCCGTCTGGCCGTGGTCCCGGCCGACCAGGTAGAGGCACAGGTCGAGGCCGGCGGCCAGCCCGGCGCTGGTTAACACCTGTCCCTCGTCGACGTACAGCGCGTTCGCATCGACGGTGACCGTGGGGTGTTCGCGGGCCAGCGCCTCGGCGTGGACCCAATGGGTGGTGGCCCGCCGGCCGTCGAGCAGCCCGGCCTGGGCGAGCGCGAACGCGCCGGTGCAGATCGACGCGACACGAGCACCCCGTTCGTACGCGGCGACCAGGGCGTCGAGCGCTCGGGCCGGCGCGGCTCCGCGCCTGAAGCCGGGCACGATGACGGTGTCCGCGTTGCGCACGGCTTCAAGACCTGCGCCGACGGTCATGCCGAGTCCCGCCGTCGTGGTCGGCACGGCGCCGCCGTCCGGGGAGCAGACGACGGTCGTGTACCGGCCCTGGCCCTCGTGACCGAAGACGTGCGTCGCGATGGTCAGGTCGAAAGCGACGACCGGCGGTAGGGCGAGTACGGCGACCCGGTGCGTGGCGGATTGCTTGTGCACAGTGGCAAGAATGCCACTCGTCAGGGCCGACGACCGGACGAGATCCTGGCCCGGTGCGAGTAGAGATCGTGGTTTTCGATGGCTTCGACGAACTGGACGTGTTCGGACCCTTCGAGGTGCTGGCGATGGCGGGGTTCACCGTCGAGCTGGTCGCCGTCGAGCGGCCGGGGCCGGTACGCAGCATGCGGGGGGTCCAGCTCAATGTGCCGGTGGTGCTCGGGCAGGCCGACGGTGTCGTCGTACCGGGCGGGGGATGGCTGAATCGGGCCGCTGCGGGGTCCTGGGCGCAGGCGCAGCACGGGGTGCTGCCTGCCCGGCTGGCCGCGCTGGCCCCCTCGACGCGCTGGATGGCGTCGGTGTGCACCGGTAGCCTCCTGCTCGCCGCCGCCGGACTGTTGACCGGCCGGCGCGCGACCACCAACCGCAACGCCTACGAGGAGTTACGGGCGTACGGCGTCACTGTCCTCGATCAGCGGGTGGTCGACGACGGCGACCGCATCACCGCAGGCGCGCTCTCCGCCGGGCTGGACCTGGCCCTGTGGATCACGGAACGCGAGATGGATGCAGCCACTGCGGACCGGGTCGCCGCGACGATCGAGTACCAGCGAGCGGTCGGAACCGTCGGCGGCACAATGGTGGACGGTGACTGACGATGCCCTGGCCGCGCCCGCCATGATTGTGCTGGCCGACTCGGACATCGTCCAGCCCGAGCACGCGGTGCGGATGTTCCGGCTGCTCGGCGGCGGGGTGCCCGGCGACCTGACCGGTCTGCCGGCCTGCCGGCTGGCCATCCTGCCGGGCACCACCCACACCACGATCCCGCAGCGCGCCGACTGGCTGGCCCCGATGATCGACGAGTTCCTGGGCGCGGACCTGTAGGGGCGCCCGGAGAGGCTACTTCTCCAGGAGCAGCGCTTCGGCGCCCACCGGTCGGAAGCCGGCCGCCTGGAAGGCACGCACACTGCGCGCGTTGCCGGCGGCCTGCTGTGCCCAGACCGGCTGCCCGTCGGGCACCAGGTGCCGGGCGGCGGTCGCCAGCGCCCGACCCAGGCCCCGGTGGCGAACGTCCTCGTCGACCTCGATCGCCGCCTCCCAGCGACCCGCCACGCCACGGCCGAGTACGACCACACCGCCCTCGGCCGCCCAGACGCGGACGTCGTCACGACGCCTGCGCGCCCTGGCCTCGCGGGGATGATCGGCGTCGGTCAGCTCGCGCAGCGCCAGCGGGGGCGCACCGGCGAGCGGGGAGGCGACGGTCAGCAGGTCGATGGTGTCCGTCGACCGTCCGGTGCGGTCGAGCAGCGCGCTCAGGAAACGCGGATTCATCGTGGCCGCCAGAGCGTCGCAGTCGAGGGCGGCCAGGGTACGGCGGACCCAGTCGGGGTCCTCGTCGGTGAACACCACGGAGTGGGCGGTGAACGCGATCACCCCGGCGTCCCGACGGCTGTGCTGCGGCACGATGGTGGTCCCGCCGTCCGGCGGCGGGAAGTGCCCGCGTGCCGCCGCGTCCAGGACGTCGGCCAACGTGCTACCCACGATCGTCGCCTCCTTGAGTTGCGAACCACCGTCCATTCTCACCGGCCCGGCCCGAAGTTCGCCGTCCCCGGTCATGGCGTGGGGCCGCCTAAGCGGGTAGAAACACCGGAGAGCGCTCTCACCGCCCCAGCTGCGCCGGGAGTACGACCCGGTCAGCGGAGAGGACGAACCACATGACAACCCCGTCCCGACGTACCCTCCTGCTCGCCCTTCTGGTCACCACCGCCCTCACGACGACCGGCACCGCCGCCACCGCCGGCCGCCCGACCCACGGCACACCCGACTTCGGGCCGAACGTGACGATCTTCGACCCGACCATGCCGGTCAGCGAGATCCAGCAGACCCTCGACGCCGCGCACGCCCGGCAGGTCGACAACGAGATGGGCACCGAGCGGCACGCCTACCTGTTCAAGCCGGGCGCGTACGGCACGGCCGAGCAGCCGTTGCAGGCCAAGGTCGGCTACTACACCGAGGTCGCCGGCCTGGGCGCGTCGCCCACCGACGTCGCCGTCAACGGCAAGCTGGAGGTCTACAACCGTTGCCTGGCCGACGGCGGCACCGGCAACTGCCTCGCGCTGGTCAACTTCTGGCGCACCCTGTCCAACCTCTCGCTCACCGTCAACGCCGCCGGCCAGGACGGCTGCCGGTCGACGGCGAACTTCTGGGCGGTGTCCCAGGCGGTCTCGATGCGCCGGCTGAACATCACCGGCGGCGGGCTGTCCCTGATGGACTACTGCACGGCCGGTCCGCAGTACGCCAGCGGCGGCTTCATCGCCGACTCGCGGCTGCCGGCCACCACCAACGGCTCGCAGCAGCAGTGGCTCACCCGCAACAGCGAGATCGCCGGGTGGTCCAACGCCGTGTGGAACCAGGTCTTCGCGGGCGTCGAAGGCGCACCGGACGACGCCACGTTCCCGGACCCGCCGTACACCACCCTCGACACCACGCCGGTGAGCCGGGAGAAGCCGTACCTGTACGTCGACGGCAAGGGCCACTACAACGTGCGGGTGCCGGCGGCGCAGCGCGACAGCCGGGGCGTCTCGTGGGCGAACGGGATGACCCCCGGGCGGACCATCGGGATCGACGACTTCTTCATCGCCAAGCCGTCCGACCCGGTGCAGGTGATCAACAGTCAGCTCGCGCGTGGCAAGCACCTGCTGCTCACCCCGGGCGTCTACGACATCGCCCGGAGCATCGAGATCCGGCGGGCCAACACGGTGGTGCTCGGCATCGGCCATGCCACCCTCACCGCGGTGAACGGCGCCGTCCCGCTGGACGTCGCAGGAGTGCCCGGCGTGATCGTCGCCGGCGTCACGATCGACGCCGGCACGGTCGAGTCGCCGGTCCTGCTGCGGGTGGGCCGGCAGCACGGCCACGACGCCAGCAGCCCGGCCAACCCGACCACGCTGTCCGACGTGTACTTCCGGGTCGGCGGCCCGCACATCGGCCGGACCAACACGGCGCTGGAGGTCAACAGCGACAACGTGCTCATCGACCACACCTGGGTGTGGCGCGGCGACCACGGGGTCGAGGGCTTCACCGAGGGCGTCAACGGCGACACCGACCGCTGGCGGACCAATACCGGCCGCTACGGCGCCGTCATCAACGGCGACCACGTGACGGCCACCGGCCTGTTCGTCGAGCACTTCCAGCGCTACAACACCGTCTGGAACGGCGAGCACGGCACCACGATCCTCTACCAGAACGAGCTGCCGTACGACCCGCCGACGCAGGCCGACTGGATGAACGGCCCGGTCGAGGGGTTCGCCGGCTACAAGGTCGGCGACCGGGTACGCCACCACGACCTCTACGGCGGCGGGGTGTACGTCTTCAACCAGAACAACCCGTCGATCCACACCGAGAACGGCTTCGAGGTCCCGAACCGGCCGGGCGTGCGACTGCACCACATCATGACCGTCAACCTCAGCGCGGGCACGATCGATCACGTGGTCAACGGCGTCGGCGACGCGGCCGACACGACGAAGATCGGCGTGCCGGTCTACATCGCGCAGTACCCGGCCTCGTAACGCTTCGGGGCGTACCAACGAAAGGGCCGGCGCCGGCGAGCGGC
>NZ_JBFAPG010000051.1:0-21205 GCF_040675595.1 Micromonospora sp. NPDC049580 | reverse complement strand
GTCCGGTCGAGCCCTGGCGCCCGACCGGACGGCGTCGAGGCTCAGTGAGCCAGGCCGAGGGCCTCGGCCGCCGCGCGGCCGTTGGCGTGGCTCGCGCCGTAGGTGGTGACGAAGGCGCGTACGCCCACTGGGCGCCACTGGGCCGGCCAGCCCATCTCCACCACCGTCACCGGGTGCTGGGCCGCCAGGTCGGCGATCAGTTCCGGGCCGCCGGACAGCCGGTGCAGGTGCCGTCCGACCAGCACGATGGGACGATCCCCGGCCAACCCGCGCAGCGTGGCCGGGTCGGTCTCGCTGGCGATCACCCGGATCTCCCGCGTGCCGTCGAGGTGCGGGCCGAGGCCCCACGGCACCCGTCCCTCGGCGATGGTGGACTCGGTGTGCAACTGCACCACCAGCGGCTCATCCAGGCCGGTGAGCATCCCCTCCACCTGCACCGCCCGGCGTGCCACCGCGTACCCCAGATCGGAGTCCGCGGCGGTCGGTGACCCGCCGGCGGCCCGGGTCCAGGCGGCGAGCGCGGCGGCGCGGCCGGCCGCCTCCTCGACCCGGGCGATCGGCAGCCGACCGTCGGCGGTCGCCTCGACGATTTCGGCGGCCACCCGCTCGACCAGCGCGGCGTCGACCTTCGCGCCGATGCAGAGCAGGTCGGCGCCGGCCGACAGGGCCCGGACCGCGGCCGGCCCGACACCTCCGGCGGCCACCGCGGCCCCCTTCATCTCCAGCGCGTCGGTGATCACCGTGCCGGTAAAGCCGTACTCGGTACGCAGCAGGTCGACCAGAACGGCCCGGCTGAAGGTGGCCGGGTCGTCACCGGTCAGCGCCGGCACCCGGATGTGCGCGGTCATCACGGCACGCGCCCCGGCGGCGACGACCGCGGCGAACGGCGGCAGGTCCCGCTGGCGCAGCAACTCCAGCGGTACGTCCACAGTGGGGAGTTCGTGGTGGGAGTCGGTGCTGGTGGCACCGTGGCCGGGGAAGTGCTTGGCGCAGGCCGCGACGCCGGCGGACTGCAGGCCGCTCACGGCGGCGGCCGAGTGGGCGGCCACCCGGACGGGGTCGGCGCCGAAGGAGCGGGTGCCGATCACCGGGTTGTCGTCGGCGGTGTTCACGTCGACGGTGGGGGCGAGGTTGACGGTGATGCCGAGCGCGGCCAGTTCGGCGCCGATCGACTGGTAGACCTGTCGGGTCAGCGCCACGTCGCCGACCGCGCCGAGTGCGGCGTTGCCGGGGTACGGGCTGCCGGTGGCATGTGCCAGCCGGGTCACGTCGCCACCCTCCTCGTCGATGGCGATCAGCACGTCCGCCCGGCCGGCGCGCAGCGCGGCGGTGCCCGCCGCCACCTGCGCGGGGTCGTGCACGTTCGTGCCGAACAGGGTGTGCCCGGCCAGCCCGTCGGCCACCAGGTCGACCGCCCAGTCCGGCGGGACCGGTCCCGGGTACGCGGCGAGCAGCGTGCCCAGCGCGAGCCGACGCAGTCCTGGATCGAGCCCCACGTGATCTCCCCCTTCGGTCCCCCGGGCACGAACGTCGTACCCGCGGTGGTCGTCGCCCTGCCGGGTCGGCCGAGCACTCTGCCTCGGGGTGGCCGTTACGCTACGGCTACCCGTTCGCAGGTCGGTTTACAGTTAGCAAAGTTTACTAAAACTAGAGGACGTGGCATGAGTGCGACCCGGCTGCCCGGCACCCCCCGCCTGTTGCGGGCGCTCAACGACCGCGCGGCGTTGGAACTGCTCCTGGAGCGTGGGCCGCTCACCCGGGCCCGGCTCGGCGAGCTGACCGGGCTGTCCAAGGTCACCGCCTCGCAACTCGTCGAGCGGCTGGAGGAGCGCGGCCTGGTCAGCCGGGTCGGCGAGCAGGCCGGCGGGCGAGGGCCGAACGCCCAGCTCTATGCGGTGCGTCCGAGCAGCGCCCACGTCGTCGGGGTGGACGTCGGGCCGGACCGCGTGGTGGCCGCCTGCGCCGACATCACCGGCGCCGTCATCGGCCGCGTGGAGCAGTCGACGCGGGACACCGACGACCCGGTGGGCGTGGTGCACAACGCCGTGGTGCAGGCCGCCAGCAGCGCTCAGGCGCAGCTCAGCAGCGTCCGCCGGATCGTGCTCGGCACGCCGGGCCTGGTCGATCCGCACACCGGCGACATCACCTTCGCCTTCAACCTGCCGCGCTGGCACAGCGGTCTGCTCGCCGCGCTGCGCGACGACCTGCACACGCCAGTGGTCTTCGAGAACGACGTCAACCTGGCCGCGGTGGCCGAGGCGCAGTCCGGCGCGGCACAGGGCGTGGCCGACTTCGTCCTCGTCTGGGTGGGCGCCGGCGTCGGCCTGGCGATCATGCTGGGTGGTCGCCTGCACCACGGCAGCAGCGGCGCGGCCGGCGAGATCGGCTACCTGCCGGTGCCCGGAGCGCCGATCCCGCGCGACGTCTCGCGGCGTGCCAAGCCGGCCTTCCAGCAGGTGATCGGCGGCGACTCGGTCCGCGCGGTGGCCCGCGAGCACGGCTACCCGGACACCGACGCCGCCGAGGCCGTCCGCGCGGCCGTCGCCGACGGCGCTGCGGGCGGCCCGATGCTCGACGAGCTGGCCCGTCGGCTCGCGCTCGGCGTGGCCAGCACCTGCGTGGTGCTCGACCCGCCGTTGGTCGTGCTGGCCGGCGAGGTTGGCCAGGCCGGCGGGGAAGCGCTCGCCGACCGGGTGCAGCGGGAGGTCGCGGCCATCACCCTGGTCCGGCCACGGGTGGTGCCCACCGGCCTCACCGAGGAGCCGATCCTGCGCGGCGCGCTGCGCACCGCCTTGGACGCCGTCCGCGACGAGGTGTTCGGCTCCACCGTCGGCTGAGCCCGCTGGGGCGGTCATGTGAAGGAATATTTCACCGCAGCCCGTCGAGCTACAAGCTCTTGCCGGGCGTCGCGCGGTGAACGACCGGGCCGCCCCCTTCGCGCGGGCGGCCCGGAGCGTCCGTCAGATCAGGTCGCGGCGACGGAACACGGCGAACGCCGCCATGGTCAACCCGCCGGTGATCACGAGCAGCACCACCAGCGCGGGCCCCCAGGTCAGGCTGTAGAAGCCCTCGCAGTAGCCGTTGCCGCTGTTGCCCCGACAGCGCTGCGCGTCCCAGAAACGGGCCTCGCCGTTGAGCCACGCTCCGATGTGGCTGGACAGCATCAACTGGTCCGGCCGTCGGGCATCGACGATCTCCAGCACCAGCCGGGCGCCCAGCTCCCAGACCACCGCGTACGCGGCGGCCGCGCCGAGCGCCGCCGAGGTGTGCCGGCCCAGCGTCGCGATCGCGAAGCCCACGGCGGTGGCCAACAGCACCAGCACCAGGCCGCGGCCGTGGACGGCGCCCAGCGAGCGCCAGAAGTCACCGCTGAGCTGGCCGGCCAGCCCGGCGGTCTGCCCGATCACCCAGAAGGTGGCCAGGTAGACCAGCGACGCCGCCACGGCCAGCGCCAACACCGTCCCGAGCAGGGTGCCCAGCTTCGTGGCGAGCACCGTCAGCCGACGCGGCCGCCACAGCAGCAGGTTCACCACCCCACCGGAGTTCAGGTCCGCCCCGATGTACGAGGCGCCCACCAGAAACCCGAACAGCACCAGGAACGCGATGAGGAAATACAGCAGCGGGCGGGCCTGCTGGGCGAAGCTGAACACCCCGGGCAGGTAGTCGGCCGCGATCGGCAACCGGTCCTGCCGGATGGGGTCCAGCTCCGAGCAGTCGTCCGGGAAGTAGTCGCCCGTGTCGTCGGGCGAGATCCCGGCGTCCTGCCGGGCCAGGCACTGCTGGTGGGTGGCCTCCATGTTCTGCCGCGCCGCGATGGCCTGCGCCCGCGCCGAGCTGAGCTCGTCGGCGGTCGGCCGGTGCGAGCCGGCCAGGGTGGTCGCTGCGGTGACGGCGAACGCCAGCGCCAGCAGGACGACCATGAGCTGCACGAAGCGGCGCGCGAACAGCCGCTCCAATTCGGCCCGGACCAGGTTCACGCGTCCACTCCCCGTACGTCGAGATCGATCATGGCGCCGTCGGCGCCGGACGGCGGCGCCCAGTCGTCGACCTGGCGGGGCACCGACGGATGCTCGCCGGCGCCGGTCAGCTCCAGGAAGACGCTCTCCAGATCGGGCCGGAGCGGCGTCAGCTCGCTCACCCACAGCCCCTGCTCGCCCAGCACCCGGCTGATGACCGTCGGATCGGTCGCCCCGCTCACCACCAGCGCGTCACCCTCGACGGCAGCCGTCAGCTCCGCCGCGTGCAGCAGCTCGGCGGCACGGACCGGCTCGGCCACCCGGACCAGGAACTCGTGCCGGTCGTGACCCGCCAGCACCTCGTCCACCCGGCCGGCCGCCACCCGCTGCCCGCGCGAGATGATCGTGACGTGGTCGCAGATCAGTTGGATCTCGCCCAGGATGTGGCTGGACACCAGCACGGTCACCCCGGCCGCCGCGAGCGACCGCATCAGGTCGCGCATCTCGCGGATGCCCGCCGGGTCGAGGCCGTTCGCCGGCTCGTCCAGGATGAGCAGCTGCGGATCCTTCAGCAGGGCGGACGCCACCGCGAGGCGCTGCTTCATGCCCAGCGAGTAACCCTTCACCCGCTCGTCGCCGCGGTCGCGCAGGCCCACCAGCTCCAGCGCCTCGTCCACGCGGGAGATCGACACCCCACCGGCGCGCGCCAGCAGCCGCAGCGTGCGGCGCCCAGTGAAGTTGCCGAAGAACTGCGGACTCTCCACGATCGCGCCGACTCGACCGGCCACCCGGGGCAGCAGCTCGGGCGACGGCTCGCCGAACACCGTCATCCGCCCGCCGTCGGCGCGTACCAGCCCGAGCAGGGCGCGCAGCGTGGTCGTCTTGCCGGAGCCGTTGGGCCCCAGGAAGCCGTGGATCTGCCCGGCCTCGACCAGCAGGTCGAACCCGTCGACCGCCACCCTCTTGCCGTGGCGCACGCTGTGGAAGGTCTTGCGCAGACCCTCGATCTCGATGACCGCGCTCATCCGCTCGGCTCCGTACCTCGATCGGGCATGGGTCGTCCTCCGGCTGTGGTGATCAACGACACGGTGCCTCACCCTATGGCCGGGGCGCCGCCCGTGGGGGGCGCCACGGGGCTGCGTGGTTGGATGGTCGGGTGACTGGTGACCTGATCCCCGCCGCTGCCGGCGCCGCGCCTGCCGCCGCACCCGTGGACCCGGATCTGGTGGTCAGCCTCGACAGCGTCGGCGTACGCCGCTCCGGCACCGCCCTGCTGCAGGACCTGACCTGGCGGGTCGAGCTGGACGAGCGCTGGGTGGTGCTCGGCCCCAACGGCGCGGGCAAGACCACCCTGCTCAACCTGGCCGCCGGCCGGCTGCACCCCACCACCGGCGTCGCGCACGTGCTCGGTGAGCGGATCGGCCGCACCGACGTCAACGAGCTGCGTACCCGCATCGGGCTCTCCACCGCCGCGCTCGCCGAGCGGGTGCCCGCCGACGAACAGGTCAGCGACGTGGTGGTGACCGCCGCCTGGTCGGTGGTCGGGCGCTGGCGGGAGAGCTACGACCGCGGCGACGAGGCGCGTGCCCGGGCGTTGCTCAGCCAGCTCGGCGTCGGCAACCTCGCCGAGCGCCGCTACGGCACCCTCTCCGAGGGCGAGCGCAAGCGCGTCCAGATCGCCCGGGCACTGATGACCGACCCGGAGCTGCTGCTGCTCGACGAGCCCACCGCCGGGCTCGACCTGGGTGGCCGCGAGGACCTGGTCACCCGGCTGGCCGAGCTGGCGTACGACCCGGATGCCCCGGCCATGGTGCTCGTCACCCACCACGTGGAGGAGATCCCGCCCGGGTTCACCCACGCGCTGCTGCTGCGCGAGGGCGCCGTCGTCGCCCAGGGTCTGCTCGCCGAGACGGTGACCGGCGACAACCTCTCCAAGACGTTCGGTCTGCCGCTGGTGGTCGAGCGGTCCGGCGACCGCTACACCGCGCGCGCCGCCTGAGCGGGTGACCGTGTCGCAGACCCGGGTGGCGGTGGTGGGCAGCGCCAACATGGACCTGGTCGCGATGGCGCCGTCGCTGCCCCGGCCGGGCGAGACCATGCTCGGCACCGAATTCGTGATGGTGCCCGGTGGCAAGGGCGCCAACCAGGCCATCGCCGCGGTCCGGGCCGGCGCCTCCTGCGCCTTCCTCGGCGCGATCGGCTCCGACGCGTTCGGCGTGACGCTGCGGGCCCGGATCACGGCGGCCGGCGTGGACACCGGCCACCTGCGGGTGGTCTACGGCACCTCCGGTGTGGCGCTCGTGATGGTCAACGCGCAGGGGGAGAACGCCATCCTGGTCACCCCCGGCGCGAACGACGCGCTGGTCGGCCTCACCGACGAGGAACTGGCGACGGTACGCGGGGCGGACGTCCTGGTCGCCCAGCTGGAGATCCCGGTGCAGACGGTGACCGCCGCCGCGCTGGCCGCCCAGGCCGCCGGCACCCGGGTGATCCTCAACGCCGCACCGGCCCGGGACCTCCCACCGGAGCTGCTCGGGGCGGTGGACCTGCTGGTCGTCAACGAGGGCGAGGCGCAGGCGTTCACCGGTCGGGGCCGGGAGGAGCCCCGTGCGCTGCTCGACCTGGTGCCCCGCGCCGTGCTCACCCTCGGTGACGCGGGCGCCTGGTACGTCGACCGCAACGGTGCCGAGGTGCACGTGCCCGCGGTCCGGGTCGACGTGGTCGACTCCACAGCGGCCGGCGACGCGTTCACGGCCGCGCTGGCGGTCGGCTGGGGCGAGGGGCGGGACGTCGTCGACGCGGTGCGCTGGGCGGCGGCGGCCGGCGCGGCCTGCGTACGCAAGCTCGGCGCCTCGGTGGCACTGCCGCAACGCGCCGAGATCGACGCGCTGTACGCGCCGGGCTGACCCGTCGGCGAGCGCCGCGACGTCGACGCGCCCGGCCACGTCACGCCGGCCGGCCGGCTCCCGTCCGGAAGGCCCGCCGGTACGCCGACGGTGACGTCAGCATGATCCGCCCGAAGTGGTGGCGGTAGGTGACCGGGGTGTCGAAGCCCACCGCGCCGGCGATCTGCTCGATCGGGGCTTCGGTCTCCTCCAGCAGCGCCAGACTGGCCCGGACCCGCTGGTCGATGAGCCACCGGATCGGGCTGGTCCCGGTGGCTCGGGTGAAGTGCCGCAGATAGGTGCGCGGTGACATGTGTGCCCGCCCGGCGAGCCGGGCGATGCTCAGCGGCTCGGCGAGGTGCGCGAGCGCCCACTCGATGCTGGCGGCGATCCGGTCGTCGCCCGGGTCGGCGGTCACCGGCGCCTCGACGAACTGGGCCTGTCCGCCGTCGCGGTGCGGAGGGATCACCAACCGGCGGGCGACCGCGTTGGCGATGGCCGCGCCATGGTCACGCCGCACCACGTGCACGCTGAGATCGAGTCCGGCGGCACTGCCGGCGCTGGTGAGCAGGTCGCCGTCATCGAGGTAGAGCACGTCCGGGTCCACCTCGACGCGCGGGTACCGCCGCGCCAGCAGCTCCGCGTACCGCCAGTGGGTGGTGGCCCGCCGACCGTCCAGCAGCCCGGCACCGGCCAGCGCGAACGCGCCCGAGCAGATCGACATGATCCGGGCACCGCGCGTGTGCGCCCTGCGCAGCGCGGCCACCAGCGCGGGCGACGGGTCGGCGGTCACGTCCGGCACGCCGGGCACGATCACCGTCCGCGCCGCCGCCAGCTCCGCCAGGCCGTACGGGGTGTGCAGGCTGACTCCGCCGACCACCGGGACCGGCCCCGGCTTCTCGGCGCAGATCACCAGGTCGTACCAGTCGACGTCGAACTCGGGGCGGGGCAGCCCGAACACCTCGGTGACGATGCCGGTCTCGAACACCGGCATTCCCGGGTACGCGAGCACGGCGACGCGGTGACCGGCGGCCGGCTGTCGCGGCGTCGGCAGCCGGCGCGCACTGTTCGGCATGGCGGGATGTTAGCGCAGGACGTCGTTCCCGCCACTCGTCCCGGCCGCCGGGCACGGCCACGATCAGTGTCATGACCTTCACCTTCGCCGTCCCGCCAGCCGCTCCGGACGCCGCAGCCGCCCACTTTCTCGCCCGACTCAGCGTCCAGACCGATGTCAGTGACGTGCACGCCGACCTGGCCGCCCGTACCCCCGGGCTCGTGGTGGTCGACTCCCCGGGGGGTGACCGGCTGGGCGCAGGGGCACCTGCCGGGAGCGGTGCACCTGCCCACCGCCGAGATCGCCGCCCGGGCACCTGGCCTGATCCCCACGGGTACGGCGGTGGTCACCTACTGCTGGGGGCCGGGCTGCAACGGGGGCGACCCGGGCGGCGCTGGAGTTCGCCCGGCTCGGTATTCCGGTCAAGGAGATGCTCGGCGGGTTCGAGTACTGGGTACGGGAGGGGCTGCCGGTGGAGACGGAGAACGGGCTGACCCGGCGTCCCGTCGACGATCTGACCGCACCGAGGGCGACGATCACCTGCGACTGCTGATCCGGCTACGGCCCGCCAGACGGGGCGTGGGTTCAGCCGGCGGGTTCGTCGCTGAGCTTCTCGCCGCGTCGCCGCAGCATGCCGAGGCCGGGGATGCCCGCCACGGCGAGCTTGAGGTCACGGGTGACGTCCAACAGGTCGTGCAGGTCGGGCCCGACCCGGTCCAGCGTCGCGAGGATCGGCAGGATGTCGGCGGTCAGGTGCTCCTTGAGCTTGGGCAACTCGTCGATCAGGTGGATCGCCGCGGTGATCTCCTCGTGGCTCAGCTCCTCGACGAACCTCCCGGTCATCGGCGCGGCCCGCCGCAGCGCCGGCTCGTACGCCGCCAGCAACTCCGCCGCCGTGGTCGCCGCCTGCGCGGCGGTGCCCACGGTGACCGCGGCGCTGCCGGCCACCGCCTCGGCCTCGGTGACCACCGTGCCGGCGACGTGCGCGACCTTCTCGGCCTCGGTGACCACCACGGCGGCGGCCGTCGCCACCTCGCTGGCGGTGTCGATGGCGGTGGTCGCGGCGGCGCTGATCACCGCGACCTCGCGGACCGCCGCCTCGGCGTCGGTGAGCACCGCATCGGTCCGGTCCAGGGTCGTCTCGATCCGATCCACCACGCCGTTGATCCTGGCCAGCAGCGCTTCCACCCCGTCCAGCACCGCGAACGCGCGGGCGGGCACGGCGGCGAACGAGGCTGCCGAGCCGAGCGCCTGGTCGAGGGCGGAGCGGGTCAGGCCGACCACGGCGGTCGGTGTGGGGAGGGGAATCGCCATGGGACCAAGTGTGCGTCGGCCCCGCCACAACCGCTCGCGGGCGACCGTCGGCGCGGCCTGCGGCGGTAGGGTGCCGGCATGTCGGCCCCCTCGCCGCACCACCCGCCGAGCACCCGGGCGGCCGTCCTGCTCGCCGTGCTCGCGGCGCTGGCCGCCGCGCTCGGCACGGCGGTGCTGGTCCGCGCGGACGCCGGCCTCTCCGTGCGGCAGGTCACCGTCGGCGGCGTGCCGATGACCGAGGTACGCGCCGGCCCGCCGACACCTGACGCGCGGCGGCCCGGCGTGGTGATCGCGCACGGATTCGCCGGCTCGGCGCGGCTGATGCGCCCGATCGCCGACACCGTGGCCCGCCGGGGAGCGGTGGCGCTGCTGTTCGACTTCGCCGGGCACGGCGCGAATCCGGCCCGACTCGGCGCCGACATGCCACCCGCGACGCTCGCCGCCGACCTGGACGCCGCGGTCGGATACCTGCGCGCCCAGCCGGATGTGGACCCGGCCCAGATCATGCTGGTGGGACACTCGATGGGCGCGGGCGCGGTGACCCGGTACGCGGCCGGGCACCCGGAGATCGCCCGGACCGTGGCGATCTCGCTGCCCGACGCCGGCGAACTGCCTCCGGGCCACCCGGCGGAGCTGTTGCTCATCGTCGGCGGCGCGGAGTTCCCCGCGTTCCGGCGCGCGGCCGACGACGCCGTGCGGCGCGGGGCGGCGGTGGGCCGACGGCCAGCGGTGGTGGTGCCCGGTGTGGAGCACATCTCGGTGCTCTTCGCCCCGCGTACCCACGAGGAGATCGCCGACTGGCTGCCCAGCGTCGACGGGGCCGCGTCGCCCCGACCGCTCGTCCGGCTCGCCGGGGCGGGGCTGCTGGTGTTCGCGTTCGCCGTCGGCGTCGTCCCGTTGGCGGCCCTGCTCCTGGGCCGGCGGGCCGGCGGGGGAACGGCGTCGGCGGGAGGCGGGGCGCCGCTGCGTGGTCTCGCCCTGCTCGGGCTGGCCGTCCTCGCGAGCGGTCTCGCGGCGGCCGTCGCGGCCGTCCTGCCGACCAACCGTCTCCCGCTCGCGGTCGGCGGTTACGTCACGGGCTTCCTGCTGGTCAGCGGGGTACTGGTGGGCGGTGGCCAACGCTGGCTGCCCGCCGCGACGCGAGCGCCCGGCGTGGCCGTCGACGGGACCGGTCGTCGTACGCCGGCACGGACCGCGGTCGCGGCGCTGGCGCTGACGGCGTACGCGATTCTCGCCGTGGCACTGCCGATCCACCTCGGACTGACCTCGGCGCTGCCGGTCGGTGCCCGCTGGTGGCTGCTCCCGGTCGTGATCGCCGCGTGCCTGCTGTTCCTGCTGGGCGTCGAGCAGGTCGCGGCCGGCCGGACCTGGCGTCGCCTGCTGGTCGTCGCGGTCACCGTGCTCGTGTTGAGCACGTCGGCGGTGCTCGGCCCGGCACCCGGGTTCGTGCTGCTGGTGGTGCCGTTGTTCGCCGTGCTGCTCGGCTGGCACGTGCTGTGGGCGGCGGTGCTGCGCCGGTACGCGACCCCGCGCTGGCTGCCGGCCCTCGTGGGCGCCGTCCTGGTGGGCTGGCCGATCGCCACCACCCTGCCGTTGCGCTGACCAGGTGCTCCGCCCGGCGTGGGGTCTAGCGGTCGGCGCGGGCGACGCGCAGCGCCCACCAGATCAGTGGCACCTGCATCGGCACCCGGCCGTAGGCGATGGCCCGTTTCGACGGCCGCCGGTGCCGCCAGTCCACCGCCATCTTCACGTTGGCCGGCAGCACGGCGACGAACAGCGCGGCGGCGGCCCGACCGCCGGCCCGTCGGGTGGCGGGGTGCGCCACCGCCGCCGCCACCGTCAGCTCGGCGATCCCGCTGGCGTAAGTCCAGAAGCGGGCCGGCCCGGGCAGCGCACGCGGCACGATCGGGTCGTAGAAGCCGGGGCGCAGCAGGTGGGTGACGCCGGCCGTGGCGAGCAGCCCGGCGAGCGCGACGGCCTCGCCGCGACGGGTGGTCATCGATGGTCCCCCTGCTGTTCGACGGCGCGTTGCACGGCCCGGTAGATCTGCCCGAACCGTAGCGCGTCCGGCGTGCGCAGCAGCATGTGCTCCTGACCGTGGTGCTGCACCCACAGCTCGTGCACGTGGCTGCCGCGCTCGTACGAGCGGTCCAGCCAGCCGAGGGGAATCTCCAGGAACGGGGCCAGTGCCAGCGCCCCCACCGCACAGGCGGCCAGGATGATCAGCGCCAGCTGCCAGTTGCCCCGATCCTGTGCCGACCAGGCCAGCGAGACGACGCAGACCAGCGCGACGAGGGGCGGCAGCGACAGCAGCAGGACCAGCACACCGCGACCCAGCACCCGGCCGCGTACGGCGAGGGTCTTCTGCCCTCGTTCGTGCCAGACGAACGTCACGTCGGGCAGGGCGATCACCTGACCGCCCGCCCGGATCGACTCGGAGGTCACCTGCACCGCGTCGTCCCGGTAATAGAGGGTCATCACTAAGCCTAACCACCGACAGGCAACCCGCGCGCCTGCGCGGCGGCGACAACGGCCGCGATCCCGAACGAGATCTTGGACAGTTTCCGTCAGCGGTTGACGGAAACTGTCCAAGATCCGCGAAGGGAGGCGGGCTAGCGGCGGGCGGGCTGGGTGTGCTCCATCGCGCGCTGCACCGCCCGGTAGATCTGCCCGAAGCGCAGCGCGTCGCCGGTGTGCAGCAACCGCACCGGCTGGCCCCGCCAGCGGGCCCAGATCTCCATCTGCCGGCTGCCCCTGGCGTACGAGCGGTCCAGGTGTTCGAAGAGGAAGTCGGCGACCGGGCCGACGGCCAGCCCGACCAGCACCGAGGCGCCGACGATCGCGATCGTCACGGTGGGGGAGCGGTGCAGCCAGACGGCCAGGCCGATGCCGAGCACGGCCGCGACCAGCGGGCCGGCCAGCGCGGCGCCGAGCGCGCCCCGCCCGACCAGCACCCGCCAGGAGCGGCTGCCCCGGCGGTGCCAGACCATGGTGATCTCGGCCAGCGAGTAGCTGCGGCCGTCGACCTGGACGGCGGTGGAGGTGACCTGCACCGACCTGTCGTCGTAATACGTGATCATGGCTGGACTCCCGCCCGCGGGGCTGACACCACACTACTTACCCCAACGAGCCGGGTCGTAAGGTTGGCACGCGACTTCGACGAGGAAGTGAGGGCAGCGTGGGCGAGTTCGTTCGGCTGGAGACCAGGGACGGCATCGGCACCATCCGGCTGGAGCGGCCGCCGATGAACGCGCTCAACACCCAGGTGCAGGAGGAGTTGCGCGCCGCCGCCACGGCGGCCACCGCCGACCCCGAGGTCCGTGCCGTCATCGTGTACGGCGGGGAGAAGGTCTTCGCCGCGGGCGCGGACATCAAGCAGATGGCCGAGATGTCCTACGTGGACATGGCCGACCGGGCGGCGGCCCTGTCCAGCGCGCTCGGCGCGATCGCGCGGATCCCCAAGCCGGTGGTCGCCGCGATCACCGGGTACGCCCTCGGCGGGGGCTGCGAGCTGGCGCTGGCCTGCGACTGGCGGGTCGTGGCCGAGGACGCCAAGCTCGGCCAGCCGGAGATCAAGCTGGGCATCATCCCCGGTGCGGGCGGCACCCAGCGGCTGGCCCGCCTGGTCGGTCCGGCGCGGGCGAAGGATCTGATCATGTCCGGGCGGATGGTGGACGCTCAGGAGGCGCTGCGGATCGGCCTGGCCGACCGGGTCGCCCCGGCCGCCGAGGTGTACGACGCGGCAGTCGCGCTCATCACGCCGTACCTCAATGGGCCGGCGCAGGCGCTGCGCGCGGCGAAGCTGGCGGTCGACGGCGGCCTGGACATGGACCTGAACTCCGGCCTGGCCTGGGAGAGTCAGCTCTTCGCGGCGCTGTTCGCGACCGACGACCGGCGCGAGGGCATGGCGGCGTTCGTCGAGAAGCGCAAGCCGGACTTCACCGGCCGCTGACGATTAGCCGAGAACGGTTCACATTGTTCCTACCGGCCAGTAGCGTGGGGCCTCGGTCATGAGCGACGAAGGGGAGCGGCGAATGACGGAGCGGATCGAGGGTCACGGCGGAGAGCTGGCCCTCGCGGCACTACGCGCGCACGGCGTACGGGAAATGTTCACGCTGTCCGGCGGGCACGTCTTCCCGCTGTACGACGCCGCGCACAAGGCCGACTTCCCGATCTACGACGTCCGGCACGAGCAGTCCGCGGTCTTCGCCGCCGAGGCGGTGGCCAAGCTCCAGCGCCGTCCCGGCCTCGCCGTGCTCACCGCCGGCCCCGGTGTCACCAACGGCATCTCGGGCATGACCAGCGCCTTCTTCAACGCGTCCCCGGTGCTGGTGCTCGGTGGCCGGGCACCCGCCTTCCGGTGGGGGTCGGGCAGTCTCCAGGAGATGGACCACCTGCCGCTGGTCGCCCCGGTCACCAAGCACGCCGAGACGGTGTTCAGCACCGACGACATCCCGCGTGCGGTGGGCGCCGCCCTCACCGCCGCGCTCACCCCGCACCGGGGCCCGGTCTTCCTGGACTTCCCGCTGGAGACGGTCTTCTCGGTCGCCGAGACCGACCTGCCCGCGCCGTCCGGCGTCGACGCCGTCGAACCGGACCCGGACGAGGTCAGCCGGGCCGCGACGCTGATCGCCGGCGCGCAGCGGCCGGTCATCATCGCCGGCTCGGACGTGTACGCGGGCGACGCGGTGGCGGCCCTGCGCGAGGCCGCCGAGGCGTTGCAGGTGCCGGTCTTCACCAACGGGATGGGCCGCGGCTCCCTGCCCCCGGAGCACCCGCTCGCCTTCGCCAAGGCCCGCCGCGCCGCGCTCTCCGGCGCCGACGTCGTCGTGGTGGTCGGTACGCCGCTGGACTTCCGGCTCAGCTTCGGCGACTTCGGCGACGCCAAGGTCGTGCACATCGTCGACGCCCCCAGTCAGCGCGCCACGCACGTGCAGCCGGCCGTCGCCCCCGCCGGTGACCTGCGCCTGATCCTCTCCGCGCTGGCCGACCACGCCGGTGACCGGGCCGACCACAGCGGCTGGATCGCCGACCTTCGTACCGCCGAGGACGCCGCCCGCGCCCGCGACGCCGCCGAGATGGCCGCCGAGACCGACCCGATCCGACCGGCCCGCGTCTACGGCGAGCTGCGCCGGGTGCTCGCCCGCGACGCGATCACCATCGGCGACGGCGGCGACTTCGTCTCGTACGCCGGTCGGTACCTGGAGCCGGCCCAGCCCGGCACCTGGCTGGACCCGGGCCCGTACGGCTGCCTGGGTACCGGCATGGGCTACGCGATGGGCGCCCGGGTCAGCCACCCGGACCGGCAGATCTGCGTGCTGATGGGCGACGGCGCGGCCGGGTTCTCGCTGATGGACGTCGAGTCGCTGGTCCGGCAGAAGCTGCCGGTGGTGATCGTCGTCGGCAACAACGGCATCTGGGGGCTGGAGAAGCACCCGATGCGGGCCATGTACGGCTACGACGTCGCCGCCGACCTCCAGCCCGAGCTGCGCTACGACACGGTGGTCAGCGCGCTGGGCGGCGCGGGGGAGATGGTCACGAAGGCCGCCGACCTTCAGCCGGCCCTGCAGCGGGCGTTCGACGCCGGAGTGCCGTACCTCGTCAACGTGCTCACCGACCCGACCGACGCGTACCCCCGCTCGTCGAACCTGGCCTGAGTCGCACCCGCCGCCGCCGTCGCCCCTCGCGGGCGGCGGCGGTGCGGCGTCTTCCCGCAGTTAAATACGCGGAATGTCAGCGTCGGTCGACGTAACGTCAGCGCGGGAACGGCGGGATGTCAGACCTGTCGCCCATGGTGGTGTCATCACCCGCAGACGACAGGAGTTGCGATGGACCACGCGATCCGCGCCGAGGGTCTGGTGCGGCGTTTCGGCGCCACCACCGCCCTCGCCGGAGTTGACCTGGCGGTCCCGACAGGGACGGTCTTCGGTCTGCTCGGGCCAAACGGCGCCGGCAAGACCACTGCGGTACGGGTGCTCGCCACCCTGCTGCGCGCCGACGAGGGACATGCCACGGTGGGCGGCTTCGACGTGGTCCGCGACGCCCACCGTGTGCGTCAGCTGATCGGCCTCACCGGCCAGTACGCCTCGGTCGACGAGACCCTGACCGGCGCGGAGAATCTGCTGCTGATCGGGCGGTTGCTCGGTCTCAGCCGGGCCGACGCCAAGCGGCGGGCCCGGCAACTGCTCGACGACTTCGGGCTCAGCGATGCTGCCGATCGGGCCGTGAAGACGTTCTCCGGCGGGATGCGGCGGCGACTGGACCTCGCCGCCAGCCTGGTCGGCCGGCCGCAGGTGCTGTTCCTCGACGAGCCGACCACGGGCCTGGACCCGCGCAGCCGCAACGACCTGTGGGACATCGTCCGCACGTTGGTCGCGGACGGGGTGACGGTGCTGCTCACCACCCAGTATCTGGAGGAGGCCGACCAGCTCGCCGGCGAGATCGCCGTGGTCGACCACGGGCGGGTGATCGCCCAGGGCACGCCGGAGGAGCTGAAGGCGAAGATCGGCGGGCAGACCCTCACCGTGCGCCCGGCCGACGTCGCCGATCTCGGCACCGTGGTCGCCATCGCCGGCGAGGTGGCCGGGGTGACCCCCGAGGTCGCGCAGAGCGCGGTCACCGTCGCGGTGAACGACCCTCGCGTGCTGCCCGTCATGGTGGGCCGCCTCGACGCGGCCGAGATCCCGGTCGCCGAGCTGGCGCTGCGCGGCGCGAGCCTGGACGAGGTCTTCCTCTCCCTCACCGGCCACCGGGCCGAGGACGCCCCGGCCGACACCGACCTGGAAAGGACCCCGGCATGAGCGCCGTGACCCTCAGCCCCGCGCTCGCCCCGACCCGTCGACTCAGCGTCGCCGCCGGGCTGCGGCACACCTTCACGCTGGCCTGGCGCAGCCTGGTGCAGATCAAACACAACCCGATGGAGCTGCTCGACCTGAGCATCCAGCCGGTGATGTTCGTGCTGCTGTTCACCTACGTCTTCGGCACGGCCATCGCCGGCTCGTCCGGCGAGTACCTCACCTTCATGCTGCCCGGCATCATGGTGCAGAACGCGCTCTTCGCCACGATGACGACGGGGTTCGGGCTGAACAACGACCTCACCAAGGGCGTCTTCGACCGGCTGCGGGCGCTGCCCATCGCCCGGTGGGCGCCGCTGGCCGGCCGGATCCTCGCCGACACCGTCAAGCAGGCGTGGTCGATCGCGCTGCTGCTCGGCGTCGGGTCGATCCTCGGCTTCCGGGTCGGCAACGGCGTACTCGGCGTGGTGGGGGCGTTCGCGCTGCTGCTGGCGTTCACGCTGGCCGCGTCCTGGATCTCGGTGCTGGTCGGGGTGCTGGTGAGCGAACCGGACAAGGTGCAGATCTTCGGCTTCATGGTGATCTTCCCGCTGACCTTCACCAGCAACATCTTCGTACCGACCGACCGGATGCCGGGCTGGTTGCAGAACTGGGTGGAGGTCAACCCGGTGACCGTGGTGGCCGACGCGCTGCGGGGTCTGCTGGTCGGCGGGCCGGTGGCCGGCCCGGTGCTCCAGACGCTGCTGTGGGGCGCCGGGATCGCGGTGATCTTCGCGCCGCTGGCCGTACGCGGCCTCAGGCGTCGAGTCTGAGTGGCGTACCGGCCGGGCTGCGTCTCACACCTCCGGCCGGTCACCCTCACGGGGCGGCTCACCGTCGCGGCGGCGCAGGTCGTCCTCCCGCCGGCGCAGGTCCTCCTCCCAGCGACGGAAGAGTTCCTGGTCCTGCTGACGCGCGCGGTCCTGCACGGAGCGGAGGAACTCCGGGTCGTCGTCGGGAGCGAGTGGGCGGCGCGGCTGCCGTTCGGTGGAGCCGCCGCCGGCCGGCCACGCCCTGCGGGCCGCGGGGTCGGGCTCCCGGCCGGCGACGAACCAGGCGATCGAGCCGACCAGGGGGAAGAACAGGATGATCAGCACCCAGGCGATCCGGGGCAGGGCGCGGATCTGACCCTCCTCGGCGGAGAGGCAACTGATCAGCGCGCAGACGGCGAGGACAATCTGCACCAGGAAGAGGAGAACGTACAGCCGGGCCATGCACCCATCATGGCGCACCGCGTCGCGTCACCACAGTCCGCGAACCGTCGCCAGCACGCCGAGCAGCGCGAGCCCGACGGTGCCCAGCGCGACCAGCGGCAACGTCCGGCCGCCGGTGCGGGCCGCCCCCGTGCCGGTGCCGCGGGGCCAGCAGAGCACGAGCATGCCGCCCCAGACCAGGACGGCCGCACCGGCGATCAGCGCTCCGAACGGGCCGCCGTTCGACGCCAACCGGACGGCGAGCGCGGTCACCACGGTCAGCGTCAGCAGGGTGCGCCGCCAGGCCAGCCGGGTCCGCTCCGGTTGCAGCCCGGGATCGCGTCCGGCGCTCACCGTCCGCCGATCGCGCGCGCCAGCACCGCGATGACCAGCAGCACCGCGCCGGCGCCCACGGCGAGGGCGAGGACGGCGGGGAAGCGGGAGGCGGGCAGCTCCTGGCCGAGCCGGATGGCCCGTTCGGTACGCGCCCAGTGGTCCACCGCGCGGATCGCGACGGCGCCGCCGAGCAGCAGCAGCGCGACCGCGATGACCTCCCGCAGGTGGCTCATCGGCAGCTGCGGCAGGAACTGCGCGGCGGCCAGCCCGCCACCGACCAGCGCCAGGCTGGTGCGTAGCCAGGCCAGGAAGGTTCGCTCGTTGGCCAGCGAGAACCGGTAGTCCGGTGTCTCACCGACGGCGCGCGCCTCGGCCGGGTCGAACCATCGCCTGATCACCTCCCACATGCTGGGAGATTATCCACTTCCCCGGGGCCTTAGCCTGGTGTGGTGACGGATCTTGATGTGACCACGCTGCGCACCGCCTACGACAACCAGCTCCGCCCGGATATCCCCGACCCGGTTCCGGCGGGGGTGACGGTGGAGCGGGACGGGCCGCTGGTCCGGATCATCGGGCTCGACGCCGGGGGGTTCCTCACCTACCGCGACCTGGGCGGGTTGACCGGCGACGCGCTGGACGAGCTGATCGCCCGGCAGGTGGCGCTGTTCCGCGAGCGCGGCCAGTCGGTCGAGTGGAAGCTCAACGGGCACGACGAACCGGCGGACCTGGCGGACCGGCTGCGCGCCGCCGGCTTCGTGCCGGAGGACCGGGAGACCGTCGTGGTCGGGCCGGTCGCGCCGCTGGCCGCCGCGCTGCCCGTCATCCCCGAGGGGGTACGCCTTCGTGAGGTGACCGCGCGCGCCGACCTGGAGCGGATCGCCGCCATGGAGGAGGAGGTCTGGCAGGAGGATCGCTCGCACCTCGTGTGGGGTCTGGCCAAGGAGGTCGACGCCGACCCGCACTCGATCACCATCGTGGTGGCGGAGACGGACGGCACGGTGGTGAGCGCCGGCTGGGTGCGCTTCCCGGCGAAGACCGGCTTCGCCACCCTGTGGGGTGGCTCGACCCTGCCGCAGTGGCGTCACCGGGGCATCTACCGGGCGCTGGTCACCTACCGGGCCCGGCTGGCCGACCAGCGAGGCCGGACGCTGCTGCAGGTCGACTGTTCCGAGGACAGCCGGCCGATCCTGGAGCGACTCGGCCTCGTCCCGGTCACCACCACCACCCCGTACGTCTACACTCCGTGATCATGGAGCAGCGGTTGACGGACGAGGAGCGCCTGACCCTCAAGACGGGCGCCTTCGGCGCGGTCTTCCTGGTCTCGAACGCCGACCCGGGGATGCTGGGCGTGATCCGGGAGAGCGTCGCCGCCTCCGGCGCGTTGGCCGATGCCAGTGGGGTGGTCAAGGAGGCGCTGACCACCGGCCCGCTGCCCCGGCTGCCCCGGGACTCCCAGCTGGAGATCGAGTCGGTGGTGTTGCCGGCGCTCGGCCGCGCGGTGCGGATCCTGCGGGAGAAGTCGCCGGCCGACGTCGAGGCGTACCGGTCGGTGGTGTTGACCGCGGCGGACCGGGTGGCCCGCGCGCACGACGGGGTGGCCCCGGCGGAGGCCGCCGCCCTCGACCAGATCCGGGGTGCGCTGGCCGACCCGGCCTGACCGCGCCGCGTGTCGGTGAGCTGTGTCACTCTGAGTGCCCGGTGGCCGCAACCTACTGGCAGGTAACATTGCGTCGTGGGCAACTGCACAGCAGCCCGCGGTTGACCGGGCGTCGACCGACGCGCGAGGCTGCGGCCCAACCGGGCGAGCCAATCGCAACACCACACAGGAGGGTCGTCGAAGCGCGATGAATATCGTCGTACTCGTCAAGCAGGTGCCTGATTCGGGCGCGGACCGCAACCTGCGCAATGACGACAACACCGTCGACCGCGGTTCGGCGAACAACGTGATCAACGAGATGGACGAGTACGCCATCGAGGAGGCGCTGAAGATCAAGGAGGCGCACGGTGGCGAGGTCACCATCCTGACCATGGGTCCGGACCGGGCGACCGAGTCGATCCGCAAGGCGCTCTCCATGGGCCCGGACAAGGCCGTGCATGTGGTGGACGACGCCCTGCACGGTTCCTGCGCCGTGGCGACCTCGAAGGTGCTCGCCGCCGCCCTCGGTCAGCTGAACGCCGACCTGGTGATCTGTGGCGCCGAGTCCACCGACGGCCGGGTGCAGGTCATGCCGCACATGATCGCCGAGCGGCTGGGCGTCGCGGCGCTCACCGGCGCCCGCAAGCTCACCGTCGACGGCGCCACGCTGACCGTCGAGCGGCAGACCGAGGAGGGCTACGAGGTGGTCACCGCCTCCACCCCGGCCGTGGTCTCCGTGTGGGACACCATCAACGAGCCGCGCTACCCCTCGTTCAAGGGCATCATGGCGGCCAAGAAGAAGCCGGTGCAGACGTTCTCCCTGGCCGACCTCGGCGTCGCACCGACCGAGGTGGGCTTCGACGGTGCGACCAGCGCCGTCGTCGAGCACACCAAGCGTCCGCCGCGCTCCGGGGGCGCCAAGATCACCGATGAGGGCGAGGGCGGCGTCAAGCTGGTCGAGTTCCTCGCCACCGAAAAGTTCGTGTGAGAGCGGGTCTGGACATGTCTGAGGTTCTCGTCGTCGTCGAAGCCACCAAGGAATTCGGCGTCAAGAAGGTCACCCTGGAGATGCTCACCCTCGCCCGTGAGCTGGGCACCCCGAGCGCTGTCGTGTTCGGTGGCGCTGGCGCAGCCGAGGCGCTGAGCGCCAAGCTGGGCGAGTATGGCGCGGAGAAGATCTACGCCGCTGAGGGTGACGAGATCGACGGCTACCTGGTGGCCCCCAAGGCCACCGTGCTGGCCGAGCTGGTCAAGCGGGTGCAGCCGGCCGCCGTGCTGCTGGCGTCCGCCCAGGAGGGCAAGGAGATCGCCGCCCGGCTCGCCGTCAAGCTCGACAACGGCATCCTGACCGACGTGGTCGGCCTGGCCGCCGACGGCACCGCCACCCAGGTCGCCTTCGCCGGCTCCACGATCGTCAAGTCCAAGGTCACCAAGGGTCTGCCGCTGGTCACCGTCCGGCCCAACTCGGTCACCCCGGCCCCGGCCGCCGCGAGCCCGGCGATCGAGCAGCTCACCGTGTCGGTCACCGACACCGACAAGCTGGCCAAGGTCGTCGAGCGGGTCGCCGAGCAGAAGGGCTCCCGCCCCGAGCTGACCGAGGCCGGCGTGGTCGTCTCCGGCGGCCGTGGTGTCGGCAACGCCGACAACTTCAAGCTGGTGGAGGAGCTGGCCGACCTGCTCGGCGGCGCCGTCGGCGCGTCCCGCGCGGCGGTCGACTCCGGCTTCTACCCGCACCAGTTCCAGGTGGGCCAGACCGGCAAGACGGTCTCCCCGCAGCTCTACGTCGCGCTCGGCATCTCCGGCGCCATCCAGCACCGGGCCGGCATGCAGACCTCGAAGACGATCGTCGCTGTCAACAAGGACGGCGAGGCCCCGATCTTCGAGTTGGCCGACTTCGGCGTGGTGGGCGACCTGTTCAAGATCGTCCCGCAGGCCGCCGAGGAGATCCGCAAGCGTAAGTGACCGTGAGACAAGGAAAAGTGGCCGCCCGGCGCCGGG
>NZ_JBFAPG010000050.1:0-21308 GCF_040675595.1 Micromonospora sp. NPDC049580 | reverse complement strand
CCCGGCGCGGTGCGAACGCCGGGGCCGCCCCTGGGGAGGAATGTCAGGAGTACTCCTCTGCCCAACAGGCGACAGTGCCCGGTAAAACGTTACGGTGCTGTCAGCTCCCGGACAGTCAGCTCACCGTCGGCGTACCGCGAACGGACGACCTTCTTGTCGAACTTGCCGACGCTGGTCTTCGGCACCGTGTCGATGAACGCCCACCGCTCCGGCAACTGCCACCGGGCGACCGAGCCGGCCAGGAAGTCCCGCAACTCCTCGGCGGTCACCGACGCACCCTCGCGGACCACCACGGTCGCCAGTGGCCGCTCGTCCCACCGCTCGTCCGGCACGCCCACCACGCACGCCTCCAGCACGGCCGGGTGCGCCATCAGCGCGTTCTCCAGCTCCACCGACGAGATCCACTCGCCACCGGACTTGATCACGTCCTTCGCCCGGTCGGTCAGCGTGATGTACCCGTCCGAGGAGAGCATGCCCACGTCGCCGGTACGCAGCCAGCCGTCGCGGAACTTCTCCTCATCCGGGGCGTCGTCACCGACGTACCGCGCGGTCACCCACGGCCCGCGGACCTCCAGCTCACCGACGGCCGTGCCGTCGGCGGGCAGCGGCTCGCCCAGCGGGCCGACGATGCGCGCCTGCACCCCGGCCGGCACCCGACCCTGCGTGTACCGGTAGCGCCAGGCCTGCTCGCCGGTCGCCCCGGCGGGCGGGCGGGAGACCGATCCCAGCGGCGACATCTCGGTCATCCCCCAGGCGTGGATGACGTCGATCCCGTGCCGCTCGTCGAACGCGTGCATCAACGCCGGCGGGCAGGCCGAGCCACCGACGATCACCTCGGTGAGCGAGGACGTGTCCACCTCGTGGCTGTCCAGGTAGGCCAGCAGGTCGGTCCAGATGGTCGGCACCGCGCCGGCCAGGGTGGGCCGCTCGGCGGCGATCATCTCGGCGATCGGCGCGGCCTGGAGAAACCGGTCCGGCATGATCAACGACGCGCCGGAGAGGAACGCCGCGTAGGGCAGGCCCCAGGACATGGCGTGGAACATCGGCACGATGGCCAACTCCCGGTCGGTCGGCCCGAGACCGAAGCCCTCCGGCATGCAGACCTGCAACGAGTGCAGGTAGATGGACCGGTGCGAGTAGGCCACGCCCTTCGGGTTGCCGGTGGTGCCCGAGGTGTAGCAGAGCGCCGCGGCGTCGCGCTCGTCGACCTCGGGCCAGTCGTACACCTCGGGCCGGTCGGCCAGCAGCGCGTCCCAGTGGTGCACGGTGATCCGGTCTCCGGCGGCCGCCACCAGCGGGGCCGGGTCGCCACCGCCGACCACCACCACGTGGCGCACCGTGTTCAGCTCGCCGATCACCCTGGCCAGCAGCGGGATGAGCGTGCTGTCGACCAGCACCACCCGGTCCTGCGCGTGGTTGGCGATGTAGGTGAGCTGGTCGGGAAAGAGCCGGAGGTTGAGGGTGTGCAGCACCGCGCCCATGCTCGGCACCGCGAAGTAGGCCACCAGGTGCTCGTTGTTGTTCCACATGAAGGTGGCGACCCGCTCGTCGCCGGTGACGCCGCACTCGTCGCGCAGCGCGTGGGCCAACCGGGCGGCGGTGCGGCCCACCTCGGCGTACGTCATCCGGCGGGGTTCGGCGCCCGTCCAGGTGACCACCTCGGCCGTGCCGTGCACCCCTGCGCCGTGGTCGAGGATCCGGGAGACCTGCAGGGGGGCGTCCATCATCGTGCTACGCATGGGTAACAAGCTAGTGTCGGCGGTCACACGTTGGGAACCCCCGTAAATTGTCGCAGGTGAGCATCTCCTGGGCCGACTCATACGTGGGGCAGTTGCGCGCGCTCGCCGGGGACCGGACGCTGATGTTCGTCGGCGCCCGTGCCGTGGTCAGCGACAACGCGGGGCGCATCCTGCTCATCCAACGATCGGACAACGGCCAGTGGGCCATGCCCGCCGGGGCGATGGAGCTGGGCGAGTCGATCGCCGACTGCGCGGTCCGCGAGGTCCGCGAGGAGACCGGACTGCGGGCGCTGCGGGTCTGCGCGTTCGCCCTTTACACCGGCCCGGACCGGACCAGCACCAACATGTACGGGCACACGTACCAGGTCTTCACCACCGCGTTCAAGGTCGAGGAGTGGGACGGGCAGCTGACCCGGGTCACCGACGAGACCACCGACGCCGGCTTCTTCCCCCGCGACAGGTTCCCCACACCGCTCTCCGGATCGGTGTTGGAAACCCTGGCCGACCTGGACGTCTTCGAGCAGACCAACCGGCTGATCCTCAAGTAGGGCGGTGGTGTGCGCTCGTGCAGCTCCTTGACGGCACGGTGGGCCGTCGCTTCGGTGATGTTCCAGAAACAGCTCTCTGATCTGGCTGGAGTCGGAGCGCGACGGGGCACCGCTCATTCGGGAGTGTGCCCGTCGTCGCGGAGCCGTCTCGGCGATCGGCCGAGGACGGTCAGATCATCGTCTGGGACTTGGCGTTCATGTCGGCGGCGGCCTCGTCCTTGGATTCGCGGGTCAGTGGCTTGCCGCCCGGCGCCGGAGCCTCACCGCCGAGCGGGTCGGCCCCGCCCTTGGCGCCCTGCGGACCGGCACCCCGCAGCTCGTTGTTCGGCATCGCCAGGGTGACCAGCACCGCCACGATGGCGACGAGCCCGGTGGTCAGGAAGACCAGGTGCAGCGACTCCACGAACGACGCCTGGATGGCGGCCCGGACGGCGCCGGGCAGGGCCATGATGGTCGCCGGGTCGTTGATCGAGATGTTCGTGCCGCCACTCGCCGCGACCGCGGCCCGCTGCTCCGGTGGAAGCTGGGCGATCGCACCGGGCAACCGGTCGGCGAGCTGCGAGTTGAGCCGCGACGAGAGCACCGTGCCGAGGATCGCCACCCCGAACGAACCACCCAGCGACCGGAAGAACGTCGCCGACGAGGTACCGGCGCCCAGGTCGCGGACGGAGACCGCGTTCTGCACCGCGAGGACGAGCGACTGCATGCACAGACCGAGGCCGACGCCGATCACCACCATGAAGCCGAACGCCACCCAGAGCGACGTACCCACCTGCAACCGGGTGAACAGCAGCATGCCGACCAGCAGGGTGACCGCCCCGGCCACCGGGAACCACTTGTACCGGCCGATCCGGCTCATCGCCCGGCCGGTGAGGATCGAGGTCACGATGATGCCGGCCATCATCGGCAGCATCAGCAGACCGCTGCGGGTCGGCGAGGCGCCCTTGACGATCTGGAGGTACAGCGGGATGAAGATGATCGACCCGAACATCACCAGACCGAGCACGAAGCCGGCGGAGTTGGCCAGCGCGAACGTGGCGCTGCGGAACAGCCGCAGCGGCAGGATCGGCTCGTCGACCCGCGCCTCCTGGAGCACGAAGAGCACGGCCAGCACCGCACCGGCGACGAAGAGGCCGATGATCAGCCCGGAACCCCACGGGTACTCGTTTCCGCCCCAGCTCAGCGCGAGCAGGAGGCAGCTCACCGCGGCCACCAGCAGGCCGGCGCCGAGCCAGTCGATCGCGTGGTCCCGGCGCTCGAACGGGATCAGCCGCATCACGTGGTAGCAGACCACGATGGCCAGGATCGCCAGCGGCACGTTGATGTAGAAGATCCACCGCCAGTCGGTCTCGGCGAAGTACCCACCGACCAGCGGGCCGGCCACCGACGCGATGCCGAACACCGCCCCGAACAGACCCTGGTAGCGGCCCCTCTCCCGAGGTGAGACCACGTCCGAGATGATCGTGAACGCCAGCGTCAGCAGACCACCGGCACCGAGCCCCTGGATGCCCCGCGTGACGATCAGCTGGGTCATGTTCTGCGACAGGCCGGCCAGCAGCGACCCGAGCAGGAACGTGCCGATCGAGAAGAGGAAGACCGGGCGACGCCCGTACAGGTCGGCCATCTTGCCGTACAGCGGGGTCGACGCGGTCGAGGCGAGCAGGTACGCCGTGACCACCCACGAGTAGTGGTTGATCCCACCCAGCTCACCGACGATGGTCGGCAGGGCCGTGCCGACGATGGTCTGGTCGAGGGCGGCCAGCAGCATGCCCGTCATCAGGCCCAGCATCAGCAGCCGGATCTGCTGGCGATTCAGTACCGGCGCGGCAGAGGCTTCGGTGGTCATCAAGCCCTCTTTCCCGACCACCGGAGAACATGCCCCATACCCGAGAAAAACCCCACCGGTCCCATACCCCCACCCCGCCGCCACCCCGCCGCCACCCCGGTCGATCATGAAGTTGTTGCCACGACACGCCGGGTGAGCCGGCAATAACTTCATGATCAACAGGGTGGGGGTGGGGGGTCAGGGGGTGGCGAAGGTTTGGGTGATCTTTGCGCAGAAGGCGGGGAGGTCGTCGGGGTTGCGGCTGCTCGTCAGGTTGCCGTCCGTCACGCACTCCTCGTCGACCCAGGTGGCGCCGGCGTTGGTCAGATCCGTGCGCAGGCTGGGCCAGGAGGTGATCCGCCGGCCACGGACCACGTCCGCCTCGATCAGCGTCCACGGGCCGTGACAGATCACCCCGACCGGCTTGCCGGCGTCGAAGAACGCCTTCACGAACCGCACCGCGTCCGGGTCGGACCGCAGGAAGTCCGGGTTCGCCACCCCGCCCGGCAGCACCAGCGCGTCGTACCCGGCGGCGTCCGCCTTGTCCACGGTGACGTCCACGTCGTACGTCTTGGACTGGTCCAGGTGGTTGAAGGACTGAATGGAACCGGCCTTGAGCGAGACCAGCTCGGCAGTCGCGCCGGCGTTCTCGACCGCCTCGCGCGGCTGGACGTACTCGACCTCCTCGACGCCGTCGGCGGCCAGGAAGGCGATCCTCTTGCCCTGCAGTGTCGCTGCCATCTTGGTACATCTCCTCTCCGGGGTACCTCAATTCCCTTCCCGGCCTCCAACGCCCGAAACACCCCACGTCGGTACGACGGGCACCCCGTCGACGAGGGTGGGACGAAAGGTCGCGGACCCGCGGCGCAGCCGGTCCCGGCGCGGGGTTTGTCCGGAGGGCCGCTGGGGACCCGGGGAGGCATGGCAGGAGCAGCAGCGGAACAGCGCCGGCTCGCCACCGTCGTGGAGAGCTGGCTCGGGCGCCCGGTCCTGATCGTCGGCGACGCCATGCTGGACGAGTGGCGGTTCGCCGACTCCGACCGGCTCTGCCGGGAGGCGCCCGCCCCGGTCCTCACCCTGCGCCGACGGATCTCCGCCGCCGGTGGGGCCGCGAACACCGCGGTCAACGTCGCCACCCTCGGCGGTCGGGCCGTGCTGGTGGCGCCGGTCGGCGCCGACGTCGCCGGCGACGAACTGCACGACTGTCTGGACCGGGCCGGCGTCTGGGACCGTACGGTCAACCAGCCCGGTCGGCCCACCCCCGTGAAGCGGCGGATGCTCGCCGGCAACCAGATCCTGCTCCGGGAGGACTCCGGCGACGCGGACGACGCTCTCGACCCGGACGGGGTGGACCGGCTGCTCACGGCGCTGGACTGCGCCACCGAGGAGCTGCGCGCCGCTGCCGGCGGAGAGGCGCCGACCCTGGTGGTCTGCGACTACGGTCTGGGTGCGCTGTCCGCGCCGGTCCGCGCGTGGCTGGTCGAACAGCGCGAGCGGTACGCCACGGTCGCGCTGGACGCCCACGACCTCGCCGACTGGCGAGGGCTCGCGCCGACGGTGGTCACCCCCAGCTTCGCCGAGGCGACCCGGCTGCTGGCCCGTGCCGGTGGCCCGAACCGTTCGACCGCCGGCACCGACCTGCACCTGGAACACCCCGACAACGATCCGGCCGACGGGCCGTCCGAGCTGAGCGTCGGCGCCGCTCCGGGCGGGGCCCGCGCGGACGACCGGCCCGGCCCGGTCGGCGAGCCCACCCCGAGCGAGGGTCGGGTGGCCCTCACCGGCGACGGCCTCAGCGTCACCGGCACCGGCGTCACAGTGAACACCGAGGCCGGAGCGGGCGTGGACCGGGCCGTACTGGCCGAGTCGCGCCTCGCCGAGCTGCGCGCGCACACCGGCGCGGACGTGGTCGCGGTGACCCTGGACACCGACGGCGCGGTGGTCGGCGGCGCGGACGGGGAACGGCGACGCAGCCACAGCATCCCGGTCCCCGCGAGCCACGCGGTGGGCGCGGGAGACGCGTACCTGGCGGCGATGACGCTGGCCCTGGCCGCCGACGCGCCGCTGCCCACCGCCGCGCAACTCGCCCAGCTCGCGGCCACCATCACCGTGTCCGACACCGGCACCTGTGTGTGCCTGCGCAACGACCTGCTCGCCGCCCTCGACATGCCACCGGAGACCGTCGGGCACCCGGCGGTGGTCGGCACCGACGAACTGGACGCGATCGTCGCCGAGCATCGCGAGGCGGGCCGGT
This sequence comes from Micromonospora sp. NPDC049580, assembly GCF_040675595.1. Taxonomy (NCBI): domain Bacteria; kingdom Bacillati; phylum Actinomycetota; class Actinomycetes; order Micromonosporales; family Micromonosporaceae; genus Micromonospora; species Micromonospora sp. NPDC049580. The sequence goes on along the minus strand of NZ_JBFAPG010000050.1, from coordinate 14,942 downwards.
CCGTGGTGTTCACCAACGGCTGCTTCGACGTGCTGCACCCCGGGCACGTGCGCTACCTGGAACAGGCCCGTGCCCTGGGCGACCTGCTCATCGTGGCGGTCAACTCGGACGGCAGCGTACGCCGGCTCAAGGGGCCGGACCGACCGGTCAACCCGGTCGAGGACCGAGGCGCCCTGCTGGCCGCGCTGTCCTGCGTGGACCACGTGGTGGTGTTCGAGGAGGACTCGCCCGCCGCGCTGATCGAGGCGGTCCGGCCCGACGTGTACGTCAAGGGCGGCGACTATCCGCCGGAGCTGGTGCCGGAGGCGCCGCTGGTGCGCCGACTCGGCGGTCAGGTGCGCACGCTGGGGTACGTGCCGGACCGGTCCACCTCGGCGATCATCGACCGGATCCGGTCACACAGCCAGGACCCGTCGTCGCACGCCACCGACCCGTCGCTGAGCCCCCGCACCCAGGCGTCGTGAACCGGCCCCTCGCCCTCGGCACCCCGGCGGAGTTCCGTGCCGACCGGCTGGTCGACGTGTTGGTCCCGACCCGTAACCGGCCCGCCGAACTGGCCGTCACCCTGGCCGGGCTCGCCGCCCAGGGCGGGGTTCCCGGCTTCGGCGTGGTGGTCAGCGACCAGTCCGACGGCGATCCGGCGTACGCCCACCCCGCCGCGGCCACCATGGTCCGGGCGCTACGCCACGCGGGCCACCCGGTGCTGTTGACCCGCCGGCTGCCGCGCCGCGGGCTGGCCGAGCACCGTGCCTATCTGCTCGCCGCGTCCTCCGCGCGGTACGTGCTCAACCTCGACGACGACGTCTGGCTGGAACCCGGGGCGCTGCACCGGCTGGTCACCGCGATCGAGGAGCTGGGCTGCGGGTTCGTCGGCAGCGGCGTGCACGGCCTGTCGTACACCGAGGACGTACGACCGGACACACACCGGCACTACGAGGAGTGGGCCGGCCGGCCCGTCCCGGAGCGGATCCGGCCGGGCACCGCCGAGTGGGACCGGGCCCGCATCCACTCGGCGGCCAACCTGCTGCACGTCACCGCCGAGCTGGCGCTGCCGCCGGGCGCGTGGCGGGCGTACAAGGTGTCCTGGATCGGCGGGTGCGTGCTCTACGACCGGGCCAAGCTCGTCGACTCCGGGGGCTTCGACTTCTGGCGGCGGATGCACGAGAGACACCAGGGCGAGGACGTGGCCGCCCAGCTCGCGGTGCTGGCCCGCCACGGCGGGGCGGGCATCCTGCCCAGCGGCGCCTACCACCTGGAGACCCCCACCACGGTCACCGAACGGGACGTGGAGGCGTGGGAGGTCGTCCTCGCCGACGAGGACACCCCACAGCCGGCCTGAGCGCCGCCTACGGGCTGAGCAGTTCGCGGGCCGATTCCAGCACCTCGGCCACCGGCACGTCGATGACGAACGAGTCGCGGTGCGGGCACTCGCCGTCACCCGGCCGGTGCGGGTAGATGCCCGGCGTGCAGTCCACGCCGCAGACCGGGCAGTGCACCGTCCAGGAGCTGATCGGCCGGTGCCGGCCACGCAACGGCGTCGCCGTGTTGATCAGGTTGCCGACCCAGAAGATGCCCACCGTCGACGTGCCCACCGCGGCGGCCAGGTGCAGCGGGCCGGTGTCGTTGGAGACGACCAGCGCGCAACCGGCGTAGCAGCCGGCCAGCCCGCCGAGACTGAGCGTGCCCACCTGCGGCCGGACCGGCACCCCCGCCGCCGCGGCCACCTGGTCCACCACCTCCCGCTCGGAGGGCGTACCCGTCACCAGCACCTCGTACCCGTCGCCGTGCAGCGCACGGGCCACCTCGGCGAACCGCTCGGCCGGCCAGCGGCGGCGGGTGTCGGAAGCGCCCGGATGCAGCGCCACCCGAGGGCGGGCCGGCGGGCCGAGCACCTGCTCGGCCTCGGCCCGGTCCGCGTCGGTGACCGCGAGCGTCGGCACGATGGTGGTCGCCGGAGCGCCCACCAGGGCCACCGCCTCCAGATAGCGGATCACCTCGTGCTGGTAGTACACGTAGCGGACCCACCGGTCCAGCGGCGGCGCGTCCTCGGCGCGCAACCCGACCGTCACCCGGGCACCGAGGCGGCTGATCAACGGATTGGAGTTCGCGCCACCGCCGTGGGCCTGCACCGCCAGGTCGAAACCCTCACCGCTGGCCGCCGCCACGAAGTCGTCGATCGTGGACGCCGGCTCACCGGCCTCCGGCTCCCGGATGCCGGGGCCCGGCGGCACCACCAGCACCCGGTCCACCGGGCCGGGCCGGTCGCGCCAGAGCTTCGCGTGCCACGGCGCCCCGAGCAGCACGATCTCCGCCGAGGGGTACGCGGCGCGCAACGCGTCCAACGCCGGCAGAACGAAGATGAAGTCGCCGAGGGCGTTGGCGCGCAGCACCGCGATCCGGCGCACGTCTTCGACTCGCCCCGCCGTCGGGCCGAGCAGGGACGGGGTGACCACGTGGCGCGCTACTCCCGGTCGATCTCGCCGACGCTGTCCGGGTGGTGCAGCTCCCGGTCCGCGGCGGGATCGGCCGCTATCGGCGTACCACCGGAGAGGCCGCCCGAGCGCGGCCCGGCGCGGCCGACGGTGATGGTGCGCGCCGTGGGTCGCGCCGCCCGGGGCAGCCGGACGCGCAGCAGCCCGTGGTCCATCACCGCGTCGATGCCCTCCGGGTCGACCCGGGACGGCAGGTCGATGCGGTACTCGAAACCGCGCGTCTCGAAGCCCCCGGGAATGCCCTGATCGGCGTTGACCTCCGCCTCGGAGCGGGCCCGCACGCACAGCTCGCGGTCGTCCAGCTCGACGGCCACCTCCTCGGGCGCGACGCCCGGCAGCCGAACGACGACCTGCCAGCCGTCCGCGGTCTCGGTCAGCTCGACGTCGGACGACCCGGCCCGGCCGCCGACCAGCCGGCTCAGCTCGGCGCGCAGCGACTGCAACTCGCCCATCGGGTCCCAGCCCTGTTGCCGGCCGCGCCACCCCCGGCCGAAGCCGCCGGTCTGCTGCTGCTCGCTCATCGCACGTCTCCGATCCGCCGGGTGGCCGTGGTGGGCCGCAGTGAGCTGGGCGCATCCAGACCGGCGTCGCGGTCGACGCCCACACCGAGCCGGTCGACCAGTTCGCCGCCGAGCCAGGCGCTGATGCCGAGGATCGCCACCGCGACGACCTCGATGGCGATCAGCGCGCCGCCGGCGGCCCGCGAATCGGCGTTGAGCCGGACGACCCACACGGCGGCGAAGAGCAGGATCACCGCGACGTTGGCGCCCGCGTGCAGCAGACCAACCCGCTTCGCGCGGGTGCCGGTCGGGATCGCCAGCAGGTCGAACGAGCCGGCCGCCGCGGCGAGCAGGCCGCCGATCAGGCCGACGGTGATGTTCCAGTACGCGACCTCGCCGAGGAAGTCCGGCCCGCCGACCGTGTCGATGATGTCGAAGAGCACTGCGGTGACCAACAGCGCGACCGGGAACATGACAAGCATCGGATGGACTGGGTGCCCCAGCACCTTGAGTCGGCTCTCCATCTCCCGGCCTCCACTGGTCGGCTTCTCTGCGGACGGTACGAGCGGCGGGCGTGTCGGGTGAGGCCGTACCCCGGGCGACCGGGGGCAAACCTCGCACTGGCCACGCGGGCCTAGGCTGGCGACGGTGGCGCCGCCACCCGGGTCAACGGCTGGGGGAGGATCGCGTGACGGTGGAGATCACTTCGCACGAGGAACTACGCGAGCTGCTCGGCACGCCGAGCGCGCGCGCCGCCAACAAGGATCGCGCCCGCCTGCACGAGCGGGACCGGCAGTGGCTCGCCGCCGCGCCGTTCTGCCTGATGGCGACGGCCGGCGCGGACGGCAGCTGCGACGTCTCCCCCAAGGGCGACCCGGCCGGGTTCGCGCTGGTGCTGGACGACACGACCATCGCGCTGCCGGAGCGGCCAGGCAACAAGCGGGCCGACGGCTACCGCAACATCCTGGACAACCCGCACGTCGGGCTGCTCTTTTTGATCCCGGGGCGCACCGACACGCTGCGCATCAACGGACGGGCCCGCCTGGTACGCGACGCGCCCTGGTTCGACGACATGGTCGTCAAGGGGCACCGGCCGGTGCTCGCCGTGGTGGTGGAGATCGAGCAAATCTTCTACCACTGCGCGAAGGCGTTCCTGCGGTCCGCGCTGTGGCAGCCGGAGACCTGGCAGCCCGACGTGCTGCCGTCCCGCGCCCGCCTGATCAAGGAGGTCGAGACGCCCTCCGAGAGCCTGGAGGACCTGGAGAGGCACTACGGCCCGGAGTACGCCACGAAGATCTACGTCTGACGCAGGCCGGTCAGCTCGACCAGCCGGACGGATTGCCGAACGACTCGCGGGAGATGCCGGAGCCGGTCTCCGGCCACGAACCGAACCGGTCGCGGTCACCTCGTGGATGTCCTCCCGGGTCGCGCTCGACGAGGGCTCGCCGCAGCGCCAGAGCCTCCGCGCCGGTCACCCCGGGGTGACCGACACCATCCACAGGTGACCGTCCGGGTCGGCGAAGACGCCCGCGTACCCCCAGGGTCGCGTGGTCGGCTCGGCGACCACCTCGCCGCCCGCGGCGCCCGCCCGCTCGACGATCGCGCCCGCGTCGGCCTCGGTGGCGGCGCCCAGGGCGAGCAGGCACTCGCTCTGCCCCCTCGGGGCGACCTCGCGCGGGCCGATCACCCACCCGAAGCCGCCGGTCGGGACGAGCATCAGGCGCAGCCCGTCGTTGACCACGAACTGCAACGGCTCCGGGATTCCGTCGTCGGCCAGCTCGCCCACCGCTTCGAGGCCGAGACCGTCGCGGTAGAAGTGGTACGAGGTCGTGCGGTCGGCGATGGGCAGACTGATGGTCAGGGGCGCAAATGTCATGGGCTGACGCTCCGGGATCTCTGAGGTATGGCCACCATAGAACGCGGCTGCGACAGTCACCATCAGCGCGCGGTCGCGGCGTGCCGACCCGGCACCCGCGAGATCACGTCCCCCGATCGGATTAGCGGCCGTGGATAGAATCGAGCCGTGGCTCGGGAATTCGACACGCAGCTCATCGAGTCGGTCGCGGTTCGTCGCGCCCGCATGCGTGAGCTGCTGCTGTGGGGCAGGCAGCGCCGGGTCCGCGCCACGGGTGACGGGTTCCGGTGGTTGCGTACCGGTCTCGTGCTGGCGGCGGTGGCCTGCGCCGTGTGTGTCGGCTGGTCCTTCCTCCAGAACGTCGTCGCCGAGCAGCAGAGGGCACGCAACCCGGCACCGATCCAACCCACGGGTCCGCGATGACCCAACCGCGGACCCTCGCCTCCGCCGGTCACCTCAGTCGGGTGACCCTGGCCGGGCCACACCGACGCATCGACCTCGTGCTGCCCGCCGACGAGCCGCTCGGCCTGCTGCTGCCCGAGGTCGTCGCACTGGTGGGCCACCCGCCGACTGACGATTCGCGGGGCTACCAGATCAGCACCCTCGACGGCACGGTGCTCGACCCGGCCGGCAGCCTTCGGCAGGCCGCCGTGCCCGACGGCGCGCTGTTGCGGGTCGACCCGATCTCCGAGGCACCGCCGGCGGCGATCGTCCACGATGTCTCCGACGAGGTCGGCGACGACCTCATCCGGCGGCGCGGCCGGTGGGGTGACGTCCCCCGTACCTGGACCGCCACCACCGCCTGCCTGGTGGCCGCCGCGGTGGCGGCACTGCTCGCCGGCCCGCACCTCGGGCCTGCCGCGGTCAGCGTCGTCGGCGGCGCGGTCGCCCTCGCCGGCCTCCTCGTCGGGATGGCGGGCAGACGCAGGATCGGGGTGGCGGTGCTCTTGAGCGGCGCCGCGATGGTGATGACCGCCGTGCCCGGCTGGACGGACACCCGCACCCCCGGTGGGCACTGTGGACCGTGGTGATCGGCTGCACCGTCCTCGCGGTGGGTGCCGTAACGGGTAACGGGCGCGCTGGCGTCCTCGGTGGCGGCACGATGCTGGCCCTGGTCGCGGGCTGGAGCGTGCCGCTGCTGCTCGGCATGCCCGCCGAGCGGGTCGCGGCGGTGCTGGCGATCGCGTCGGTGGGCGTGCTCGGGCTGTTGCCGCGGATCGCGATGATCACATCGGGCCTCACCCGTCTCGACGACCGCCGCAGCAACGACGAGCCGGTGAGCCGGGTATCGGTACAGGCCGCGGTTGACTCCGCGCATCGCGGGCTGGCGGTCGCGGCGATCGCGGCGGCGACCTCGGCGACGCTCGCCGGGCTCATCCTCGCGTCGACGCCGGGCCCGTGGCGACTGGTGCTGGCAGCCCTGGTGGCCGGCGCCCTGCTGCTGCGGATGCGCGCCTTCCCACTGGCGGCCGAGGTGGTGACGCTGGTGGCCGGCGCGCTGACCATCGCGGGCGGCCTGCTGCTGTGCTGGGTACGGGAGCGGCCCGGCACGTGGTGGGGCACGGCGGTGGCGGCACTCGGCGTCTGCGCGGTGGCCCTGGCGATCCTGGCGTACCGGCCGCCGCCGCACGTCCTGGCGCGAGGCCGGCAGGTCGCCGATCGCGTCGAGGCCCTGACGGTGATGGCGCTGGTGCCCGTCGCCGTCGGGGTGTTCGGGCTCAACTCGCGACTTCTCGACACCTTCTGACTGAGGCGGTGGCATGAGCGCTCCACCGGTGCCGCGCACCGCGCCGCCGGCCGACCCGCCGGCGTCGGAGCCGGGCGACCTGTCGATCGCGCGCAGGCCCCCCTCCGGCGACTCCGCGCTACGGCGTACGTGGCGCAGCGCCAGCCGGATGTTCGCCAGCGGCCGGCAGACCCGGGAACTCGCCGACCTCGCCGCCGAGGTGCAGGCACCCGTGCACACCGGCCGGCGGATCGCGGTGGCCTCCGTGCAGGGTGGCGCGGGGAAATCCACGCTTGCCGCGCTGCTGGCGTCGGTGTTCGCCGCGCGTCGCGCCGATCCGGTGCTCGCCGCGGACGCGGACCCGTACGAGGGCTCGCTGACCTGGCGGCTCGGCGCCCCGAGCGACCCGTCACTGCAACGACTGGCACCCGGACTGCTCGCGGGCCGGGGCGGCGACCTGCGCGACCTCGAACCACTCCTCCCACGCACCGGGACAGGTCTCTGGGTACTGCCGAGCGGCACCACCAACCCGAACCTGTGCACCGCTGTCACGCGCGCACTGTCGCGTCTCTTCGCCGTCACCGTCACCGACTGCCCACCCGGCCTGGAGGCCCGTACCCCGGCGGGGGTGATGGCCGACGCGCACGCGGTGGTGCTCGTCGCGGCGGCGACACCCGACGGGGTTCGGGGCACCTACCAGACGCTGCGCCGGATCGTCGACGACGGCTACGGGTCATGGCTGGAGCGCGTGATCGTCGTGTTGAGCGCGAGCAACCCGCACGGCCGCGCGACGCTGATCCACGGCGCCGCCCGTGAGCTGATCGAGCAGACCGGCGTACCGGTGGTGGTGCTGCCCTACGACCGTCACCTGGGCGCCGGTGCGCTCATCACCCCGTCGCGGATCGGCGAGGCGACGCTCGTGGAGGCGACCCGCGCCGCCGCGCTGGCGCTGAGTCGCGCTCGGCGGATGTGACCGGAGGCCCCCCGCATGTCGACGCGCATGGTGCACCGCCCCGCCCGGATGGCCCGCCCGATGGCCGCAATGGATCCACTCGTGCTGGACCCGCCACCGCAACTGCCCGACGGCAAGTCCGCGATGGGGCTCCAGGCGTTGCTGCCCATGGCCGGCGCCGGGGTGGCGATGAGCATGATGATGTTCCTGCGCGGCTCCGGCTTCGCGGCTCTGGGCGCCGTGGTCATGGTGGCGGCGCTGGGCGCCGCCGGGGCGATGTACCTCACCCAGCTGGGCAAGGCCGGCCGGCAGCGCCGGGCACAGCGCGAGCGCTACCAGGACTACCTGGAGGAACTGCGCGACCAGTTGCGCGAGTCCGAGCAGCGTCTGCGGGAGGAGGCGAACCTCCTCGACCCGCCGGTGAATCGGCTGCTCGACGTGATCCGCAGCCCGGCCCGACTGTGGGAACGCCGACGCGCCGACATCGACTTTCTGCACGTACGGCTGGGCATGGGTTCGCTGCCCGTCCGCACGATCGAGCTGCGCGAGCAGAGCACGCCCACCAATCCGCTCGATCCGTTCATGCGTCACGAGGCGCGCTCACTGATCCGCCGATTCGCGCTGGTACCCGGGCTGCCGCTGCGGGCGAACCTGGACTGCGCCGGGGATGTCAGCGTGATAACGCCGAACTACGCGGACGCCGTCGCCCTCGCCAGGGCGATCCTCGTGCAGGTCGCCACGTTCCACGCCCCCGACGACGTGACGCTCGCGATCATCACCACCCCCGAGCGCGCCCGGACCTGGCGTTGGGCACGGTGGCTGCCACATCTGCTCGACCGGACCTCGATCGGCCCGTCCGGCCCGACCCCGCTGCTGGTCACCACCGTACAGACGCTCGTCGAACTGCTCAGCGAGGATCTGGAGGAGCGGACCACCAGCGCGCTCAAGTCGTTCCGGCACGGTGTCGGGCGTACGGAGGCGAAGGCCCGGCCACGGCTGCTGGTCGTCGACGACGCACACGGTGAGCTCGCCCGCGTGCTGGCCAGCCCCGACCAGACGGTCGGTCTGGCCAGCCTCGGCGTCACCGTGGTGCACCTGCTCGCCGACCGGCTGCACGAACCCGGCGACGTCTCCCGCCGGATCACCGTCGACGGCGACTCGGTCACCCTGGAGGATCTGACCGCGTCCCCGGCGGTGACCGTACGCGGCACCCTCGACGAGGCACCGGGCCCGCTCGTGGAGGGCCTGGCCCGCAGCATCGCCCCGCTGCGGCTGTCCGCCGACTCCTACGACGACGGCACCGGTACGCCACCGGCCGACTTCCAGGACCTGTTGGGCCTGTCCGACCCCACGAACCTGGATCTGGTCGACCTCTGGCGGCCGCGGGGCGAGCGGGATTTCCTCCGCGTCCCGATCGGGGTCAACCCGGCGGGGCGTCCGGTGCTGCTCGACCTGAAGGAGGCCGCGCAGCTCGGGATGGGGCCGCACGGGCTGTGCGTCGGAGCGACCGGTTCGGGCAAGAGCGAACTGCTGCGCACGCTCGTGCTCGCCCTGGCGGCGAGTCACCCGCCGGAACGGATGGCGATGGTCCTCGTCGACTACAAGGGCGGGGCCACGTTCGCGCCGTTCAGCGAGTTGCCGCACCTGGCCGGGCTGATCACCAACCTGGTCGCCGACGCGGCGCTGGTGGAACGGATGTACACGAGCCTCGACGGCGAGGTGCAGCGCCGCCAGCAGATGCTCGCCGACGCCGGCAGGGTCACCGACATCACCGAGTACCACCTGCTCCGCGCGGCGCAGGGCGAGCACACCGACCTGCCCCCGCTCCCCCACCTGCTCGTGCTCATCGACGAGTTCGGCGAACTGCTCGCCGCCAAGTCCGAGTTCATCGACCTGTTCCTGCGGATCGGGCGGATCGGGCGGTCGATCGGCGTGCACCTGCTGCTGTCGAGCCAGCGCGTCGAACAGGGCAAGATGCGGGGCCTGGAGAACTATCTCGCCTACCGGATCGGCCTACGGACGCTCACCGAGATGGAGTCGCGGACCGTCCTCGACACAGTCGACGCGTTCCACCTGCCGCCGTTGCCCGGGACGGCTACCTGAAGGTCGACGTGTCGATCTACCAGCGGTTCAAGGCCGCCTACGTCTCCGGCCCGCTCAGCAACGGCGCAGACGCCGAACTCGCCCCGATCGTGGGGCCGCTGGCGAAGCCGATGCCGGTGTTCGGCACCGCGCGCACCGACGCCGACGAGAGCGTGCCCGAGGAGCCGAAGGCGTCCCGGCGCACCACCGGACCGACCCTGCTGTCGACGGTGGTGGGGCAGCTGGCGGCGAGCGGGCAGCGGGTCCCGGCGATCTGGTTGCCGCCCCTGCCACCCATGCTCACCCTCGACGAGGCTGGCGGCGGGGTGATCACCACACCGGACGGCGTACGCCTGGGAACCGGGTCGCGCCCCGGCGTCGGGTTGCCGGTTACGCTGGGCCGTCTCGACGATCCCGCCCGTCAATGGCAGGGCCCCTGGGTGCTGAATCTCGCCGGGAGCGGCGGCAACCTGCTCGTCCTCGGCGGGCCCGGCAGCGGCAAGACGACAGTGCTGCGTACCCTCGCGCTCGGCCTGGCCACCACCCATCGCCCCACCGACGTCGGCATCTACGGCATCGACCTGCTGGGAAACGGCCTCTCGGGGCTTGCCGGGCTCCCGCACGTCGGCGGCGTCGCCAACCGCGAGGACCGCGAGCGCGTCCGCCGCGTCGTCGACGAGGTGCACGCGATGCTCGCCCAGCGGCAACGCGTATTCAGCAGACACCAGTTCGACACGGTCGAGGACCTGCGAGGCGCCGACGAGAGCGTGCGTACCGAGGTCGGCTGCGTCGACGTGGTGTTGCTGATCGACGGCTACGGCCAGCTCAACGCCGAGTTCGAAAGCCTGGAATCCAAGGTGCACGACCTGCTCGCCAGGGGCGGCCGCTACGGCATCCACGTGATCGGCACCGCCCGGCGGTGGAACGAGGTCCGTGCCGCGCAGCAGGTCGCCTTCGCCAACCGGGTCGAGCTGCGGCTCACCGAGCCCGCCGAGTCGAGCATCGACGGCAGGCAGGCTCGGGGCGTCCCACCGGACCAGCCTGGCCGGGCTCTCACCAGTGAGAAGCTGTTCGCCCAGGTGGCGCTGCCCCGCCTGGACGGGGTTCCGGACCCGGCCAACGCCGGTCTGGTCGCGGCCGCCCGGTTGGTGCGAGCAGCCTGGACGGGAGCACTGCCGCCACCCGTCCGGGTCCTTCCCGCCGTACTCCCCGTGGCCGACCTCGCCGGCACTCCCGCCGGCCACGGCGTGGTCCCCTTCGGTCGCTACGAGAGTGACTTCTCCCCCGCCGTTCTCGACCTGTTCGGCCGCGACCAGCACCTCCTCGTCCTCGGGGACCTCCGGACCGGAAAGACGAACCTGCTGCGGCTGGTCGCCGAGGAGTTGATGGGGCAGTACACGTCCGAGGAGCTGGTCTTCGCGGTGTTCGACCCTCGCGGCGTACTCGCCGACGTGGTGCCCGACTCCTACTGCGGTGGGTACGCCCCGAACGCGGCGCTCGCCCAGCAACTGTCCAGGGCGGTGTGCGACGAACTGGCGAAACGGCGGTCGTCCGAGTCGGCGCGTACCCGCATCGTGCTGCTCATCGACGACTACGAAATCCTGGCCGCGTCGGCCACGCAGCCGCTCGGCGCGCTGGTCCCGTACGTGGCGGCCGGCCGTGACACCGGGCTGCACGTCGTGATGGCCCGCCGGGTGGCCGGCGCCTCACGCGGTCTGTTCGAGCCGTTCCCGCTGGCCGTGCGCGAGGCCGGCTGCCTGAGCCTGCTCATGTCCGGCGACCGGACGGAGGGCCAACTGTTCTCGGGCGTGCGCCCCATGGTCCTGCCCACCGGACGCGCGCAACTGATCCGCCCCGGCGACGGCCCCCGCATGGTGCAGACCGCGTTCGCCGGCCAGACGAAGGAGCACTGATGACATTCGACACGGTGGCGCTGTGCCGCGCCGAGCCCGATCCGGCCGCGATGCTCGGTGCCCTGCTCGCGGCCGGTTCCGAGCTGAAGATGGACACCGTCGAGGCGGCCGGGCTGGTGCGGCTGTTCGACCCCGGTGACGGGCGTCTGCTCCTGAGCGTCGAGACCGCGCGCCTGGTGCAGGTGCCGGGCGAGGCCGAGCGGTTGCTCGGTCTTCCGCTCGACGACTCCTTCGGCGGCCGGGTCTGGTGGGTGGAGAGCCGCGCACCCGCGGCGGACCCGCAAGCCGCGGACGTGGCCCGCCGTTTCACCGCCGCACTGGTCCAGATCACGGGAGGGCTGACATGGATGAGCCGATGAACGGCGCGACCGACACGATCACCGACCGGGCCGTCGTTCTCCACCAGGACCGCGCGGTGGTAGGCCTGGCACCCTGGCTCGCGGAAGCCGCTGTCGACGCGGTACGCGACGGACTGCTGCTCCAGGTCGTCACGCCGGCGGACGGCGTCATCACGTACCCGCTCGAGATGATGCTCGCCCAGGCACGGGGGCAGTGGGTGGTGCGGGCGGGCGGCCAGTACCGCGACGGGCTCACCGGCCTCCCGCTGCACTGGGACGGTCAGCGCTTCGCCAGTGCCGACGCCTCGCAGCCCGCCGGTTCGCCGCCGGCCGACGCACCGTGGACAGGCGGCCTGGAGATCCAGATCGTCACCCTGCACCCCGCCACCGAGGCCCTGCGACTCGGTGCCAGCACCGAAGCCGCCATCCGCGCCCTCACCGGCGGCGATCCGGCCGGGTGGGGCGTCGGCGAACCGGTCACGGAGCCGTGGTCGCGCCACGAACTCACGGCGTTCTGTCGAACGCGCGCGCCGGCACCCACCAGCCTGACCGTCGTCGGCGGCGGGGGCAGGTCCGCCACACTCGGGGTCCTGACGGTCGAGCGGGTCGACGTCGGCATCCGCGAACAACTCCGGGTGGCCGGCCCTGCCCTGTCGTCCGTCGACGAGACGACGATCGAAGGGCTCGCCGAGAAGCTGGCCGGCACGGCCCGCAGCATGATCGTGACCGTCCATCCGGGCCGGACCGGCGGGCTGCGGTCAAGCACGCCGAGCATGCCGGCGTTGCCGTGGGGCGTCCTGGTCGGCCACCAGGAGAACCCCGTCGAGCCGGAGCACGAGGTGGTCATGGGCCGCCCGTTGGGGCGGGGCGCCCGACGCGCGTGGTGGTATCGACTCGACGGTGGCCCCGGCGCCCCGTACGAAACGCTCGGCGCGGTGCTGCGCCGGTACGGCCTGAACGTCCCCCGCTGACCGTCGGCTCAGTCGATGGACTCGAGAATCTCCTGGAGGCCCAAGGCGGAACTCACCTTGCCGGCCATCCGGTCCCGGTCATCGGTCGACCCGAACATTATCTCCACGCAGCTCGGCATCAGGGCGACGCTTCTCTGCGTAGATAGTCCTCGATCCTGATGCCGTCATACTCGTCCCCGCCGATCTCGCGGTAGCTCGCGATCTCCTCGAATTCCTCGTCGTCGCTGAACTTGACGACCAGCTCGGAACCGGCGGTGTCGGCGAGGAACTTCCAGAGAGCCTGCGTGAGCTGCGGATCTTCATAGGTCAGATGGTCGCCGATGGAGAATCCGGAAACCGTGCCACTCTGGTCTCTGAGCCGCTTACCGAGCCCGATCATCAACTTGCGCGACGGACATACCAGATAGCTCGAAATGCTCACGCCACTCCTCCCCGACGTGGAACTGAGGCGGTCATTGATCGAAAACTGTCTGCGCGGCAGCGCGGTGCTGTGCCGCGACGGCCTGAACGTCCCTCGCTAGAGCGGCTCGTGTTGGCGGTCGATGAACGAGCTCACGCTCTCCGCCTCGGCGCGGGTCTTCTCGTGGAGGCCAGGATCGTTCGCCAGACGATCGAAGTAGCCCTTCTCCTCCGGGCCGCCGAGATCCGGAATCGTCGGGATGGTGAGGATCGTCAGACGCCACGGCAGACGAGGTGTGGCCGCCTTGAGCAGGTCGACCACCCGGGCTCGTTCCGGATCGTCCAGGTGATCAGGCCCCACGCGGCGGAACCAGCGGACCAGACTCTCCGTCGCGCCTTGCAGGATGAAGAAGACCCATGATCGACCAATGCTGTCGATGACCTCGTCCGGTGGCGTCGTCCACGTGACGCCGAAGACGTCCTCCGGGTCCAGGTAAGCCTCGGCCCAGTCGCGCACCCTCTCGGGCGTGACGTCGGCAAGGGTCGGCATCGACTGCTCCAGCCGTGCGTACAGGATGAACCAGTAGTCATCAAAGAACGCCTTGGGAAGCCCCCAGTCGGTCTCGTCGCCGTAACGGTCCCGGACGTCCACCAGGTAGGCGAGGCACGTCTCCAACGCCCGTAGGGCTTCGACCCGCTGCTGCGGGCCGGGCGGCAGCTCGCGCGTCGCCTTCCCACGCTCGACGGGATCCGCCAGCCGCCATGGAACTGGTACGGCAGCCAGCACTTCGGGGGTAACCCAGGGACCGGTCACAGGAAATCAACTCCATAGGGCCTGAGGAGGGAAGCCACGTGCCGTCGGCGACGAACTAACGCATACTCTCCGCCCCCCGCCAGTCTTGAGTGGACTGGCGGAGACGGCCAGCAACGGTCGGCTCAGTCGATGGACGCGAGAATCTCCTGCAGACCCCTGACGAGGTACATGGGCCGGTAGCCCAGTCCTTCCAACTCACCGAACATCTTTCTCGCGGCGGGTTCGTCCAACTGACCTCGACGGAAATCCCGGACCGTTAACACATAGGGCATCTCCTCGAACGGGATCCCCGCGTCGTCCTCCAGCTCGTGACCCACCTTGAAGTCGATCGCCAAGTCCTCGGTCTTGCCCAGGTAATCGGCGTAGGGCTTGTCGGACGGTTCAAAGGGGATACCCAGTGTGGAACTGACCTTGTCAACCACCCGTTCCCGGTCGTCAGTAGACCCGAAATATATTTCCACGTAGTTCGGCATCAGGGCGTTGCCTGCCAATCCATGTCGAAGTCCGCACCCCAGATCCGGACTCTCGTGAGCTTCGCAGCGTTACCGGGGGACGCGTTGAGGAACGCGGCGAGGCCCTTGATCGCGTCGGCCCGGGTGAGTGGCGTATGCCTTGCGTCGATGATGATATTGCCGCCTTGACCTATGCCCGAGGTGGAACCGACAATCTCGTTCTTGATCGTACGGTGTGTCGGTGGGTCAGCCTTGACCGTCTTGAACTCGGTCGGCTCGCCGAGGCGGGTGGAGGCGTCGATGGCGACCTGCAGGTTCGTTGAGTACCGGTAGTTCTTGCTCCGGGCGGCCAAGCGGTGATCGCGGGTGGGGATCAGGGTCCCGTCGACGATCGCGATCTGCTCGACCGGCCGTTTGCGCACCGGCGCCAGGGCCAGCAGCGGGCCGA
>NZ_JBFAPG010000049.1:0-21829 GCF_040675595.1 Micromonospora sp. NPDC049580 | reverse complement strand
ACTTCCGATCTCCGGATTCTGGCAGTGGTGGTGGCCGCGGCCGCGCCGCGGCGCGCCGAGGCGCGGCACGTCGTACGCGTCGCGCGGCCCGTTTCCCACCGTTAAGCAGTCGGGGGCGCCCCCGCAGGACGCCCCCGATCAACTCGGCCTCACGCTGCTACGGCGTCCGGCGGCGAAGACGGAACGCTGCGGCGAGGCCGAGTGCCGAGCCCACCAGCAGGCCGGCCAGCCCGCCGATGACCAGCCCGTCGCCTGAGCCGAGCTCGGAGGAGTGGGCCACCGGGTCCAGGGCGGGATCGATGGTCGTCGTGGTGGGATCAGGCGCCGGAGGGGGGTGGTGGTCGGCGGCGCCGGGGTAGCAAGCGCCGGCGGCGAGGGCGTGCTGGACGGCGTCACCGTGGGTGTCGGCGTGTTGAAGAGCGAGGGCTCGTTGACCAGCCGGACGTAGCCGTAGCCGGCGATCTCGAGCTTCCAGCGGCCGGTCGGCCTCACCCAATCTTCGGTGATGAGGGCGTTGCTGGGGAGGCCGGTGCCGGTCAGCTCCTCGCCTCGCTGCTTCACCAGCTTGTACTGGCGGGCCTCGTCGGTCGCGTTCTTGATTCGGAGAGTGACCTTGTAGGGGCTCGGCCGGCAGCCGATGATTAGGTTGAAGGCGGCCGCCGTGGTGCGGCATGCCGTAAGGGCGTCGGGGGAAACTGAGGCGGAGGCGACGACCACGCCTCCGACCGTGACGTCCACGCTGTAGCCGCCGATCGTCTCCCGGACGATGCTGCCGCCGGCAGGGACGGCGAACACCGGGGGATAGGGAGACCCAGTGTCGTTGGTGATGGTGGCTTCAATGTCGGCCGCGCGTGGTTCGTGACCGTCCAGTACACCCAGGTCGTGCTGTATGCGGGTTCATAGCAGGGGACGAGACCGTCACGTCCCTGCAGCCGCCTGAGCCGGGGCCGGGGCCGCGGCGAGGCCGGCGAGGGCCAACACCAAGGCCGCGCCGGCGAGGACTCTGAACAGGATCTGCCTCACGCTCCTCCACGAAGAGTGAAGATGACCCGGGCCGTCCAGGTCCGCGTGCGCAACCGCCACATAGCGGTGTGGGGTCGACTCGACGCGCAGGGTATGCGTGAGGTCGGAGAGAGTCGCTACGAGGTCCTCGCACCCTCTGGGCTCGAGCTGCTCGGGCGGTGAGGGTCCCAGCCTGTTAGCCGCCCGGAGCGCCGGCATCGGGAGATGCCCTCGCGGCGGCGCATGTGCGGTGTGCGAGCGCGGCCGTCACCACCTTTACGGCCGATGCTGTTTGAGGTTGAGCAGGGCCGCATCAGCTGCACGACCCGGCGTCCTGCACGACATCGCGCATGCCGTCGGCGTGCCATTGGCCCACCTAGCCCAAACGGCCTGTAGAGACAGCCCTCAGCTAGTGGGCATCGCAGCAGACCAAGGACGGTGCCGGCGGCCAGTAAGCAGACGTCGGTTGAACGCTAGACGCGCCGAAGCACGCAGACGACCTTGCCTAGGATGACCGCGTGTTCGGCGGGGATCACCTTGTGGAGTGGATTTCGCGGGACCAGCTCGACGCGACCGTCGCGGGTCCGGTAGGCCTTGACCGTCGCCTCTCCCTCGATCATGGCGGCGACGATGTTGCCATTCTCGGCGATCGCCTGCTGGCGCACGACGACGACGTCGCCATCGCAGATTGCCGCCTCGATCATGGAGTCGCCCTTAACCATCAGTGCGAACAACGTGCCGTGCCCTACCAGGGCGCGAGGCAGCGCCAGCTCGTCCTCCACGTGTTCCTCGGCGAGGATCGGGGCACCAGCAGCGATAGTGCCAAGCACCGGAACTTTGACACCTGGCTCGTCTGCTCCGTTCGATGTTGTGCCAACCTGCGCCCTGCGGATGTCAACCGCCCTGGACGCGTTTGGCTCACGACGCAGGAGGCCGCGCCGTTCCAGCATGTTCAAGTGGTGCGCCACTGACGAGGGGGAGCCAAGCCCGACTGCCGCGCCGATCTCGCGCACCGTGGGTGGGTAGCCGTGCCGCTGGATCCAATCGCGTATCACAGTCAGAATGCGCTGCTGCTTGGCACTGATGTGGGGCGGTTCGGCCTCGGCCCCATCGGAGGTTGTCATCCACGGACAATACAACGGATATTGGAACACGCGTGCTAACACCTCGGCAGGGGTTCAGTGTTCGACGCCGGCTGCCGCGCTGGGCCTGGGGCCGGGCCCCGACCAGATGATCGAGAGCCTGCCTGCGTGGTCCCAAGTCAGCTCAGTCGCAGCAGGAAGTCGGCCCACGCCTGCTTCGCGGTGGCCGCCTTACCGTGGGCGGTGGTAATCTGCGCCGCGAACCAAGGGCCGAGCGCTGCGGCGAGGCTGCTGTTTCTGGTCATCGGGGTCAATCGGCTGCGGGTGATGGCGCCCGATGCTTAGTTCGAGCCGCTGCCGCCGTTCTTGCATCAACTGGCCGAACTAGTGGCTGCCGACCTGCCCGCCCATCCGTCGCCCGCTCGGGCACCATCGACCAGCGTGCTGCAGTGGCATCGAGCGAGCGCGCGACCCAAAACCTTGCGGCAGTGGGGCATCATGCCCAGCGTGGAACCGTACCCTGAGGACAGCGACCGAAGGCAAGGGCTCGCGAAGTCCGCCGAGATGGCCATTTCGTTCGTGCCCGTGGCGGGCAGCGCCCTCCAGGTCGCCTTCAATGAATTCGCTGGCCGGCGCCTTGCCGACAGGCGCACACGCTGGCTGAACGACCTCGCTGTGAAGGTGCACGAGCTCGAAGATCAGGTCGGTGACTTCGCAAAGCTCACCAGCGAGGACGCGTTCATGGATGCGCTGACCACCGCCGCGCAGATCGCCGACCGCACCTCACGTGCCGATAAGCTCGAGGTGCTGCGCAACGCGGTCGTCAACTCTGTGATGCCCGACGCGCCGGACGTCGACACGCAGCAGCTCTTCTTCGACATGATCGACCGGTTCACCCCGACTCACGTGCGAATGCTTAAGCTGCTCTCCGATCCGCCTGGCTGGTTCGAGCGTCACGGAATCCCTCAGCCGAACATCTCTATGGGCCCGAAGTCCGCCATCATTGAAGCCGGTATGCCGGAGCTTGCCGGCCGTCGGGATCTGATCGACCGGTATGCCGGGGCGCTCACCAATGCTGGCCTGGTCAACCAGTCGTTCAGCGGGATCATGTCGGCGAACGGACTGTGGGGTCCGGCGACGACTCCCCTCGGCGTCGAGTTCCTGGCGTTCGTTGCCGACCCCGAGAGCAAGGTTGACTAGCCGCTCATGCCTGTACGGAAGCTACCGAATCTCTCACCGACCAGGGTGGTCGAACTACAGGACGCTCTCTTGGCCAACGCCGATCGGCTCCTGACCTCGGCACTCGTCTTGCTCGATGTTGGCAACGTCGGGCTCGCGCGGTCGCTGGCCATCCTCGCCATGGAGGAATCTGGAAAGGCTATCGCCATCCACGAACGGCGCGTAGAGATGGCCTACGCGCCGGAGGGCGAGCCGTTCGTGAACACCCGACTGGAGAACCTGTGGGCGAGCCACCAAGAGAAGCTGGACCTGGTCCACAGCTTTCTTGCCGAGGAGCGGTACTGGTTCGGCGCTGAGCCCGCAGACCCAGAGAGCAACCTTGCCTACCTGGGAACCATCAAACGGTGGACTCGGCGGCATGACAAGCTGAAGCAGCGCGGCTTCTATGTAGACCTCGACAGAGCGGGGGGCGTACTCGAACCTACCGGGGTCTCCGATCCAGAGCCTCTGGTCGATGTTATCAGTCACGTGCATCAGATCGGCTGGCAGCTCCGGCTGGGCGAGCACATCGAGGCCAAGCAGCAGGCCGAAGGAGCACGAGGCGCTCCGCCCATGACGGAGGACGAGATCGAGGAGAGGCGGAGGTTGTACTCCGGCATACCCGGCCTGGCCTTTGATGAGGAGTTCTACGACTCCATGCGGCAAGGCCGTGAAGGCCGGAAGCTGAACAACGAAGGCTACCGACTTCACTTGCCAGAGCCCGGGAGCAACCCTTTCGCTAACCTCGGCAAGCCAGGCTACGAAGCCCAAGCGCGGGAGCTAATGCCGTTGTTGTTCGACGACCCGGACCGCCGGGAGAGCAATTGAGCACGGAAAGCCTCGCCATCATCGGGGCCTGACAGGCATGGTTGGTGCTCTGACCGGAGTCGTCTCACTGCCTGGCAAATCCTCGTCCACCGACGCTCAGGCCGCCTCGTCCCCGTGACGTCCGTGTGCGAAGCGAGGGCCTGCCGAGGTCGCTACCGTCCCAGCCCGTCGAGGAGATTACTGACCGTGGTGAACGGATACGGGCCGCCGACGTACGCGGCCGGGACCGGGTGACGGGTGACGAACATCGGGGCGATCTCGTAGGCGTCGCCCGGCGCGGGGGCGGGCAGCTTCAGCGCATCGGCCACTTGCTGCGCGTGGGCCTTCAGGTCCTCGTACTTGCGGCCTAGCTGCGTCGCGTAGCACGGCTTGCTGCGGTCGAGGTAGAAGTAGTCGAGGTGGCGGCGGATCTCGGGAACAGCGTACAGCTCGGCAGGGTCCTTGATCTCCAGCAGCCAGACCGTGCGGGAGTTGGCGCAGCCGGCGAGGACGTCGATCTCGCCAGACAGTGAGGGGACACCCAGCGGCTTGGGTTTCTTGACCCGTTCGAGGACGGTGTAGCCGGCTTGGCGCAGCATCGCGGCGACCTCGCTTTCCAGCCGCGTGTTGCGCCGGTTCCGGTACGCGCCGAGCGCGGCATTGACCTTGTCGGGTGGAGTCGGCTGGCTCCACGGCAGCTGCCCCTGCATCAGGTGGTTCAAATAGATTTGGGCAGAGGCATGACACAGGTGCGGCGCGACGAGCAGCGTGCCGTCCGGGGTTTGGACGACGGGCTGGATCAGGACCCGGCGGTGGCGGCTGCGCACCTGCCAGGGCTTCCAGTCAATCGCCTGGAACGCGGTCGTGGTACTGGTGACCAGACCCAGCGCGGTCCCGCAGCGCGAGACCGCATTATCGTCGCCGGCCCACGGCGCCGATTCGCTCAGATACTGCAGCACGTTGTCACGGTCCGCGCGCGCGACGGGTGCGCCACCGGGGTCCTCCGGCCATCGCGCCAGCTGGATCAGGGTCGTCAGCAGGTCGGTTAGCGTGGCCCCATACCCGGACAGCATGGCCGCGTCCAGGTCCGGGTCGACCCCGGGGGTGTTCGCCTCGCCCTCTTCTTCCTTGTCTGTGGCGGCGTCGAGGGTCCCGTTGAGAAGTTCGCTCGCGCGAGCGGCCCGGAACGCGTCGACGTCGAAGTGGTAGACCTTGACGCCGGCCTGGCCGGCGGGATCGACCGGAGGAGCGTCGTCGAGTGTCGCGCTGACCTCATAGGTGTCCGAGATTGTCAGCGCGGTCGGGCTGACCTGGTGATACACCGCCTCGCTGCGGAGGGTCGCTTCCAGATAGGTGACAGCAGCCGCGATGATTTCCATCCAGGCCAGTTTGTCTACCGGATCGGTTCCCCTCGGCTGCTCGCGCAGCGTGGCCTCCACGGCCGTCTCGCAGCACATACGAAGGGTCAGCAGCCGCGCCTCCTCGGTCTGGAACTTGGTCTCTGGGTCCCAGTTCAGGGTCATCTGCTGGGCTCGGCGCAATTCCGGGGTCGTGCGGAGTTTGGCGGACACGACACGGGCGAGCTGGCGCATCCCGACCAGCAGGAGCTGCTCGGTCGGGTGCCGACGCAGCAACGTGGTGAGCTGGCCCAGGGCTGTCGGGGCGAGCACGGTCCGGTCGAGGTCGTTGGCCTGGCTGCCGCGGTAGGTTCCCGGCCGGGTGCCGGTCGCCTTGATCGCCCGTGCGACCTCATAGTCCGCGGCCGAGCGCAGTGCCGTGCTAAGTGGCCACGGCTGCGGGAGCTCGCCGATGGCGGCCGCAGAGCCGTCGATCTCAATGACTAGCGTCGGGCTCGCCGCCGACCAGGCGTCACGGATCTGCCGGGCCGCGTCGCTACCGGCCCCGGCCGCCTCGACGGCCTGCTGCATCATCTTTGCCAGCGCCTCACGGCCTGCCTCGGCATCGTGATCGAGGTGCTGCGCGAAGGGCTCCGCATCCACGGTCAAGTGACAGGTCACCAAACCGTCTCCGTGCGGCGTTGGGCCTGCTGCCAGTACCAGCGCATCGCCGGCGTCGGCGTCGCCCTCGGGCCTCAGGCTCATGTCGATCCGGTACGCGCGGACACCTGTGCCCGCGTGCGCGCCTACCCACGTGTCGCCGATCTGGTCGAGGCCGAACGCAATCGCACCCGCGAGTTTGTACACCAGCTCACCTGCTGGCGTCATGCCCTCGGGCCGCAGACAGCGAATCGCGACCGGGACCTCGCCGGTGTGCACGATCCAGCCTGTGGGGACTGTCTCCGCAGCGGTCTTACCCGTGCGCTGCGGATCGCCCGTGGCCAGGGGTGGGTAGAGGTGGTACACAGTGGGCGGCCCGGCGTTCGGGTCCTCGACCGCGTCCCAGTCGTGCAGCGGCGGCAGCCCCACTGCGGCCAGTGCACGTTCGAGATCGGCGCGCTCGCTACTGCGGTCCCACTCGGCATCGCCGGCGTGCGGCTCGAACATCATTGCGGTTGGGGTGACGGCACCCCGGCGCAGCGTCTTGCGGTCCTGGCGCCACCACTCCCAGATGTTGATCGCCTCCCAGGCGAACATGCGCGGCCGGTTCTGGGCCGCCAGCTCGCGCAGGAACAGCAGCAGATCGATGTCGTGTTCCGCCGTCGACGCGGCCCATTCAAGATCGTCTAGAGACATGGCGGGCAGCCCAGGCTGCTGCGGTGCCACGACGTGCCCCGCTCCAGCGAGCACAAGCAGCGGGACGATCTCCGTACCCGCGGGAACGCTGACCTGGCCCTCGGGCATCTTGATGACGATCGGCCGATCAGGATGCCGGGCAGCGCTGGCCGCGGCCCGCACCGCCGCTGTCTGTGACAGCTGCGCGTCGGACGAGGACGGATCGAGAACGGCGACGACCTGAACCGCGATAACCCGCCTAGGCCCGCAGTAGGCGAGCCACTGCACGACGTCGCCGGACGAGACCCGGGGCCCATCCGTGAGGTCGGGGGCTCCGACCACGCCGTCTTCGCCCACGAACCGCCGCAGCGCCCGGCGCACACGGTCCGCCGCCAGCTGCGCGAACCGCGTCACAACGGTCGGATCCTCGGCGGCCCGGATCGCCAGCTGGCCGACACCGAAGCCCGTGATCTCCGGAATGTAGGCGAGTGGCAACCAGAACTTGCAGGCCGATGTGCCGGCCGTGGGCAGGTCCACCGCGAGGTAGCGGTCGAACGTGCTGGCCGGATGCGTCAGGTCGAATGGCAACTCGGTGGGATGCGGCGCGGTGACCCAGGCCGTTGCCGCTCGCATCGATGCGGAATCCTGCAGGCCGGGTGGCAAGGGCGCCGTAAGCAGGGTTCCGGCGGCAGCGAACTCCTGATCCGTCAGTGCGGGTGGTATTCCGCTGGACACGTCGCTGGCGGACGGGCCGCCTTCGGGCCATGACGGTGCCATCACGGAGATCGCGTGGTCGGCGCGCCGCAGCGCAAGCTCGACGTAGTGCTTGATCCCGAACCCGAGCGCCGGCACCAGCACTGTGTCGGCGGCCTGCGCCACCATCTCCCACCGTGCCACGTCGGCGACCGGCCGCTCCACCATTCCTGGGAACAGGCGCACCGTAGCCGAGCCGACCCGGGTGAGGACGACATCACGGGGGTCCTTCGGCAGGAAGTCCTCCCGCATCGGGATCCGCGGCTCCTCGTGTACCGCACCGCCCAGCAGTCCCGTTAGCTCGGCCGGGCCAACTGCGCGGGGGCCAGGTCGAGCATTGCGCAGCGCGGAGTTGAGTAGGTAGGCAACCGAGGTCCATCGGTGCCGCAGGCCAGGACTGGACGCCGCCGCGGTCAGCACCTGCAGCAGCGAGTCGCGATCGCGAGAGGAGAGACGCCGGCTTACGGTCACCGGGGCCGTCTTGCCCCGTTTCTGCTTGCCCACTCGTACGATCCTTCCCGCGCGCATTCACGTGCGACCGCCTCTTCACGGGCACGTGAGCGTAACAATGCGTAGGCGCGGCCGTCGTCCCAGTTTCCCGGCCACCGCGCGGGGGGAACCGCCGCACCCTGCCAGCTGGCCCCGTGGCCCCGTGAGCACGATGAGCCGTCAGGGCGTGATGCCTCGCGTGCCCGCCCGGGCGACGCGACCACGGTTCGTCGCCAAGCTCCGGTCGCCGTTCGACGATCCTCGACGCGACCAGACCTTGTCCTGCACGATCACACCACCGCGTCCTCCTCAGCTCCGCCATCTGGCTCGGGACATACGCTCATCGGCACGTTCAGATACCAGCGATCGGCGCTGACGTCACGTTCGGTGACGAGCGTTGCGGCAGAAGCTTGCACGGCATCATTCCTCGCCGTGATTAGGAATGGCATGCCATGAGCATGTTGCCCGAAGCCGGCGGTTAGGATCGGCGGCCGAGCACTTGCCGATACCACGAGGAGCGCCAAAATGGCGTGGTTCCGCCGGGCCAAGACGAGCGACGAGCGGACGGCGATCGGCGCGGGGCGCCGGCGATCGACAGCTCACGGGAACCTGTACGCCGACGATCCGGTGGACGCCGGGCAGGACCGGCTCGACCGCGGACGGCTGGCCGATCAGCTGACGCGTTCCGTCGTGGCCGTATCGGAGCAGTCGGATAGCGCAGTCGTTGCACTTGTCGGGCCGTGGGGGAGCGGCAAGTCGAGCCTCTTGCTTGGCATCGAGGAGCGGCTGCGGACGGGCGGGTGGTATCTCGCCCGGCACAATCCGTGGATGTACTCGTCGTATGACAGCGCGGTCGCGGGGTTCTTCGCCGAGATTCGCGACGCGGTGCCCGACGAGGTCATGGGTCCGGACCGGCGCCAGACGCTAAGTGAGTGGGTCGACCGACTTGCCCCGGCGGGTGCCATAGGCTCGTTAGCCGGCGTCGACGCCACTGGCGTCGTCACGGCGACTGCGGCGCTCATCAAGGGTGATCGAAGCCCCGAGCGGCTCCGGAAGAGCACCGCGGAGGCGCTGGCCGCACTGGACCAGCCGTTGCTGGTGATTCTCGACGATCTGGATCGGCTGCAACCTGATGAACTGCTGCTGACGTTCAAGCTGGTCAGGCTGATCGGTCGGCTACCGAATCTCTACTACCTGCTCGCCTACGACGAGGAGACGCTATCGGAGGTACTTCAGCACACCCAGCTGATCGGCGCGGACCCGGGGCGTGCGCGGCAGTACCTGGAGAAGATGGTGCAGGTGCGGCTCGACATCCCGCCGCTGCTCGAGGACCAGAGGATCGGTCTGGTCGACCAGGGCATCGACGGCATCTGCGCAGCCCACGGCATCCAACTTGGGCCGGCCGACCAGGAGCGCCTCGGGGCGGCATGGTCGGACTGCCTTGTGCTGTACCTCGACCAGCCCCGTGCCGTCAAACGCTTGTTCACTCAGGTCGACGCGTTCTGGCTGGAGGTCGACGGGGAAGTCGACTTCGTCGACTTCCTGTTGATGACGTTTCTACGCACCTTCGAGCGCGACGTCTACGACTTGGTCGTTGACTCCAGGGTCGAGCTACTTGGCTCCACGCTCTCGGCCAGCCGAGGGACAGAGACGAACGCCGAGCGGTGGAACCGCTGGAAGCAACTGATCAGCGAGCAGGGCAGACCGCGGCACCCCGACGGCATCGCCGCGCTCCTCGCCGTGCTGTTTTTGTACCTCCGCGGCGCCCAAGAGAACTCTTCCTACTCCTCTGAGTTCCGCGAGGACGTGCGGCGGCGGCGCGGCGTGGACAGCGAGGAGTTCTTCGATCGCTACATTCAGGCTGGCGTGCCAGCCGGTGACCTACCGGACAAACTGGTTGCGGCCGCCGCTGCTGAGCTGCGCAACGACGAGGCTGGCCCTGCGCTAGAGCAGTTCCAGGCATGGCTCGACAAGGACGCTGCCAAGGCCGTGCAGAAACTCTCGCGGGCCGAGGAGCAGGAGCCCCTGCCCGCCGATTCGGCCCTCGCCTTGCTGGGTCGGAACTATCTTGCCTCTGCGCAGCAGCGGTCGGGATTCTTTGCCCTATCCGCTGATAGGCAGGTCTTGAGGACCGCGCTGCGCATCTTCGATCGAGAGGGTGCCGCAAATATAGGTACGCTGGCCGCCCGCGGGCCCTCAGAGCTTGCCCTCGCTGCGGATTTACTCAGGAAGGCTAAGCGTAACGCTTCCACCGCGAGGCATGAATGGTTGGCGGACGCGACCGGTGTCGTGTCGGCCGCACTCGAGGCGCACCTGCGAGCAGCGTCGACGCGAAAGCTACATAAGGCGTCGGACATCGCCCGGTATGCCTACGCCTTCCGGGATTTGCGCGGCCGCGAGAGCGCCCACACACTCCTGTGGGAACTGCTCGAGTCCCCGGAGTGGACACTGGAAGACCTGCTCGCAACGCTCGTACCGGTCGGGCAGACCAGCAACGGCAGACGAACCTGGCAGACCCTGGGCGATCTGGAGACTGGCAACGTCGACGAGCTCCTTGGCCTTGAGCGGGTGCTCGCGGCGCTGCCCGAGACCGGTACGGAGGATGCGGACGAGTCCGATGTCTCGTTCGAGAACCGCAGACGCCTTGCGCTGCGGACGATGGAGCGCCTACGCGCTGGTCGTGGCGATCCCGCCGAAGAACAGCGTGCGACATAGCGCACGACGAGATTGACCTGGTCAGGCGGCCTAACCGTCGAATCATTGACCACCGCAAAATTAGCTACACCTCATTCGTCGTCGCGCATGGACGGCTCACCAGGTGCGAGCTCGGTGCGGGTGGGAGAACATCGACAACCCCGAGGCATCGGCACGGGTGACCGCATCCCGCGCGTATGCCGCAGCGCGGAGCACACCTGGCGCCGCGCGTGCAGCCGAATCGTCACACCGCTAGGAAAGGTGCGGGGCAGGCCGGACGCAGCCTCGGTGGCCCAATTTCATGAGAAGACTCGAGAGATGGCCCAAGTTATCGAGAATGGCCCAGGTCAAGTGAGAAACGACACGACGACACGCTAGCCCACCCGGTCGACTCCCGGGTGCCGCCCAAACCCCTTCGATAATGCACATTATGTAAAGTAAGTCGGGTTGCCGGGTCCCCTCGTAGTCCTCAGTCGCGGGTCAGGCCCGGCGGGCAGGCATCCTCATCGGGTTGGACGAGGCGCGCGTTGACCAGCGGGTTGCGATGCAGGCCCCCGAGCACGAGCGCGCTGCCGCCGATGTCGGTCCAGGTGTCGTCCCACAAGGCGGAGACAAGCCAGGAGCGATCCGCCGGAAAGAACAGATCGGGCAGCGCCCCGCCGCCGCGCATGTGACCGGTCCGCCAAGTGAGCGCCTGATCCGGCCCGGCCTGCACCAACACGTAAGGCCAGCCGCAGTAGAGCGACACCCGCGGAGCGCACGGAAAGACGACGTCGTGGGCGCCGGTGTCGAGAAAGCCCAGCCACCAGGGCTGGTCCGGGGTGCACGCCGTCAGTTCGTCGATGACGGCGTGTTCGTGTGCGTCGAAGCCGACACCGTCGGGCGGGTGGAAGGTGGCGTACGCGTCGAACACCGGCGGGATCGCGGCGGTGACCGAGTGACCCGGTGTCGTGTGCCCGGCGAGCCAGGCGACGTCGCTGGCCGTGCCGATCCGCCAACTCCGCCCGTCCTTGCTGACGTCCAGGGGCACTGTCCACGCCGTTGCGCCTCCCGCATCGCCGCCCACGGAGGCTGGGGACGCATGTGGAGCCCACCCGGGGCGACCTGCGACCCGCCACAGGTGCCCCTCGGAACAGGCCAGGCCTATCGGTCCGTCCGCGTCCCTGTACACGGCGGGCACGCCTTGTCGACCGCAGGTGGGACAGGTGGCGGCGGACGACGTCATGCCACGCAGGGTACGTGGCTGTCGACCAACCCCAGCCCGTTCTCGCGGTGGGCCGGGCTGCGGCGCCTGCCGGCCATGTGTGGCCAGCCTGGATAAGGTCCGCCTCTCCCCTCGCTCACCCTTCCCGGGAACGCGAAAATGCTGCATAATATCCCTTATGCATGACAAAAAGGACGAATCGCTCGGGGTGCTGATCGAGGAGTTCCTGACCGCCCGGGCGACCCGCAAGCCCTCCCCGCACACCCTGGCGGCCTACCGGCGGGACCTGTACACGGTGGCCGCGCTGGTGGCCGAGGATGACGTCACTCCCCTCCCCCTCGACGCGCTGTCGATCATCGACCTCTCCCCCCGCGTGCTGCGGGCGGCCTTCGCCCGGTTCGCCGCGCCCCGGGCGCCCGCGTCGGTGCACCGCGCCTGGTCCACCTGGAACAGCTTCTTCACGTTCCTGGTCACCGATCAGGTGGTGGCGGGCAATCCGATGCCGGCGGTCGGTCGGCCCCGGGCGCTGCTCCCCCAGCCGAAGCCGTTGCGGGGCGCGGACACCCCCGAGGTGCTGCTCGCGTCGGTCGCCCGCGACGACGGACGGCAGCGTGATCCGTGGCCGGAGCGGGATGTGGCGGTGGTGGCGGTGGCGTTGTGCGCAGGGCTGCGCCTGTCGGAGTTGTTGGCGCTGCGGGTCGGTTCGCTGGCGGGTCGGCCGGGTGAGCGGCGGATCGAGGTCGCCGGCAAGGGCGGGCGTCCGCGGGTGGTGCCGATCGAGGCCGACCTGGACCGGGTGGTGGCGGACTACCTGGACAGTCGCCGTCGGCGTTTCGGGTCGCGGTCGGTACGCCCCGACTCGGCGTTGCTGGTGGACCGGCACGGTGAGCCGCTGCGCCGTGGTGGGCTGCAGTATCTGGTGGAGTCGTGTTATCGGCGGGCAGGGATCGGTGACCGGGTGCCGCGTGGGGCGCGGTTGCACGCGTTGCGGCACACGTTCGCGACCCGGTTGGCGGAGGACGGGGCG
This sequence comes from Micromonospora sp. NPDC049580, assembly GCF_040675595.1. Lineage (NCBI taxonomy): Bacteria > Bacillati > Actinomycetota > Actinomycetes > Micromonosporales > Micromonosporaceae > Micromonospora > Micromonospora sp. NPDC049580. The sequence goes on along the minus strand of NZ_JBFAPG010000049.1, from coordinate 8,881 downwards.
AGCGCGGCGGAGATCATGCGGTTGCTGGGGCATGCGTCGTTGGCGTCGTCGCAGACCTACATCGAGGTGACGGCCGGGCAGCAGCGTGATGCGATCCGTGCCAGCCGCACCAACCGGGCGTTGGGGGCTCTGGCCCCGGTGCGGGGCGCCACACGGTGACCAGGGTCAGCTGGCGCAGGCCGGGAGGTCAGCCGAGGTCGACCAGCAGGGGCCGGTGGTCGGAGATGGTGGACGGTGGTGCGGTGACGGCCCGTACGGGTGGGAGCTGGTTGAGGGCGTGCCGGTCGGCGAGGACGTGGTCGAGTTGGACGCGGGGCTGCCCGGAGGGGTAGGTGGGGAGTCGGCCCAGGGGGCGCCAGCCGGAGATGAACCGGGCCGGGCCGGCGGGCAGGTTGAGGTCGCCGAGCAGGACGCGGGGGCCGGGTAGCGCGCGGAGGGCGCGCACGGTCTGGCGGAGTTGGCGGGCGTTCCAGCCGGGCACGAACGACAGGTGGGTCGCGGCGGCGGTGAGGGGGCCGTGTGGGGTGTCGAGGACGGCGGCGAGGACGACGCGGGGTTCGTCGTGCAGCAGGATGAGGCCGCCGCCGGGGCCGGGGACGTAGACCGGTGAGCGGACGGGGGCGGGCTTGAGTCGGGTGACGTGCCAGCTGCGTACGGGGTGGCGGCTGATGAGGCCGATGCCGTAGCAGGGTTCGCCGTGGCCGTCGTCGTCGTGGCGCAGGGGGCGGAACTGTTCGCCGGGGGTGCCGACGACGGCGGCCGCGAAGCGGTGGTGTGGCGCGTCGAGGGCTCGGGCGGCGATGGCGGTGAGGTCGAGGTTGCCGCTGCGGTGTTGGTCGCGGTCGACCTCCTGCAGGGCGAGGACGTCGGCGTCGAGGGCGCGGACGGCGGCGGCGAGTCGGTCGGGGTTGACGAGCCCGTCGGTCAGGGATCGTCCGTGCAGCAGGTTGAAGGTGGCCAGGCGCACTCCTGCACCCTACGTCCCCGTGGCAGGGTTGCCGTGTGGTGAAGGTGCTGCTGTGTTCGATGCTGGTGTTCGTGGCGGTTGGCATGTTGGGGGTGTGGTTGCGGCGTTCGCGGGGTCGTTGACGGGTGAGGCTGGCCACTTCGGGCGTCGGTGGGTCGGGTGGGGTGGGGAGAATTGCCGCCCGTGGACGTCGTATCGCTGAGTACGTTGCTGGTCGCCGCCGCGATGGCCGGGTGGGTGGACGCCGTGGTCGGCGGTGGTGGGCTGCTGTTGTTGCCGGCGTTGCTGGTGGCCGCGCCGGGGTTGCCGGTGGCCACGGCGTTGGGCACGAACAAGTTGGCGGCGATCTTCGGTACGGCGACGGCGGCGGCGACGTACGCGCGGCGGACGAAGCTCGACTGGCGGGTGGTGGGGCCGGCGGCGGGGCTGGCGGTGTTCAGCGCGGGGGTGGGTGCGGCACTGGCCGGGGCGGTGCCGGCGTCGGCGTACCGGCCGGTGGTGTTGGTGGTGTTGGTGGCGGTGGCGGTGTTCGTGCTGCTGCGTCCACGCCTGGGGGTGGTGGCGGTGCCGGCGCGGCGGACGCCGGCGCGGGTCGCGGTGGCGATCGGCGTGGCCGGGTTGGGCATCGCCCTGTACGACGGGTTGATCGGTCCGGGTACGGGCACGTTCCTGGTGTTGGCGTTCACGGCGCTGATCGGTGCGGACTTCGTGCACGGGTCGGCGATGGCGAAGGTGGTCAACGCGGGCACGAACCTGGGTGCGTTGGTGGTGTTCGGGGTGACCGGGCACGTGTGGTGGTTGCTGGGCGCGGGGATGGCGGTGTGCAACATCGCGGGCGCGGTGCTGGGTGCGCGGATGGCGTTGCGCCGTGGTTCGGGTTTCGTGCGGGTGGTGCTGCTGGTGGTGGTGCTGGCGTTGGTCGCGAAGTTGGGTCACGACCAGTGGGTGGCCCGCTGACGGAGGCGGGTGGGCCCGCCCTAGGCGCGGCGGCTGGGTGAGTCGAAGCGGCCGGCGCGGATCTCGCGCAGGGCCCGGCGGCGGGTGTCGCCGCGCAGGGTGTCGACGTAGAGGGTGCCACGCAGGTGGTCGGTTTCGTGTTGCAGGGCGCGGGCGAGGAAACCGGTGCCGCTGATGGTGAGCGGTTCGCCGTGCTGGTCGACGCCGTGGGCGGTGGCGTGCAGGGCCCGTACGGTCGGGAAGTACAGCCCGGGGATGGACAGGCAGCCTTCCTCGTCGTCCTGGAGTTCGTCGGACAGTTCCAGGGTGGGGTTGATGAGGTGGCCGCGGTGTCCGTCGGCGTCGTAGACGAACACCTGGGCGCTGACGCCGATCTGCGGTGCGGCGACGCCGGCGCGGCCGGGCTCGCCGAGCAGGGTGTCCATGAGGTCGGTGACCAGGGCGCGTAGCTCGGCGTCGAAGGTGGTGACCGGCTCGCATTCGGTGCGCAGGACGGGGTCGCCGATGATCCGGATGGGCCGCATGGTCATGCGGGTCAGCGTATCGCCGTCGGTGGTGGGGTCAGCGTCCGGCCAGGGTGGCGCGGATGGGGGTGGTCTTCGCGGCGGCTTCGGCGACCTCGGCGGCGGGGTCGCTGTCCCAGGTGATGCCGCCGCCGGCCCAGGTGTGCAGCAACTCGCCGTCGGCGGCGGCGGTGCGGATGGTCAGGCCGAGGTCGACGCGGCCGGGTGCGACCCAGCCCAGCGCGCCCATGCTGGCGCCGCGGCCGACGGGTTCGAGGTCGGCGATGTGGGTCAGGGCGGCGAGTTTCGGTGCGCCGGTGACGGAGCCGCCGGGGCAGGTGGCGCGCAGCAGGTCGGCGAGGCCGAGGCCGTCGGCTGCGGTGGCCCGTACGGTCGACTCGGCCTGCCACAGGTCGCACCAGCGGCGCACGGTGAACAGGTCGTCGACGGTGACGGTGCCGGTGCGGGCGATGCGGGCGAGGTCGTTGCGTTCCAGGTCGACGATCATGATGTGTTCGGCGCGTTCCTTGGCGCTTCTGAGTAGTTCGGCGCGGCCGGCGGCGGTGGCGGGGCGGGTGCCCTTGATGGGTCGGGTGATCAGGTGCCCGTCGCGGACCTCGATGAGGGTTTCCGGGGAGGCGCAGCCGATGGCCCAGTCGTCGCCGGTGAGGACGCCGCCGTAGCGGGCGCCGGGCAGCGCGCCGAGGCGGAGCAGGGCGGGCAGCGGGTCGCCGGTGTAGGGGGCGGCGGCGTGGCCGACGAGGTTGGCCTGGTAGACGTCGCCGCGGCCGATGGCGGCGCGGATGGCGTCGACGGCGGCGGCGTGCTGCTCGGGTGTCCAGCTGTCGGTCCAGTCGCCGAGCCACCAGGGTGTCGCCGCGCGGGCGGGGGCGCGTCGGGTGGGGCCGTGGTCGTAGACGACGACGGCGAGGTCGGGCAGGGCCGGGGCGGGTTCGGGCGCCGCGGTGGGGGCGCCGGCCAGGTGTGCTCCGGCGGCGGCGGACAGGTAGAGCGCGGCGCCGCAGGCCCCGGTGTCGTGGTGGGTGGGGGTGGGTCGGGTGAGGTCGCGCAGGTTCAGGCCGTGCGCGGCGAGGAACTCCTCGGCGAGGGCGGCGGGGTCGCCGCCGTCGGTGCGGCGCCAGTGCAGGCGGGCGCGTTCAGCGAGCGTGTCGCGACAGGCGGTGGGCGCGGCCGGCACATCGACCAGCACCTGTGGGAGCGTTTCCACGCCGTATGGTCCGACCTTCCTCATCCGTTCAGTGGATTTCCCGTACGCCAGGCCGGCACCTGCTCGATGCTGGACACTTTCGCTTGGTACTGTGCGTCACTGGTCATGTGAACCATGACACAGTGCCCCCACAGTCCGGAGAACCCGATGTGCCAGCACCAACCGACCTGCCCCTTAGCTGAAGCCACCGACCGGGAAGCCGCCCGGGTCCTCGCCTGCTTCCCTGAGCAGGGCTGGAGCCTGCTCTGCAACGGTGTCATCGTCTTCGAGGACACCGGCGAGTTGCTCCCCGACGGCAGCAGCATCGCACCGCACCGCGGCCCCGCCCGCCACGCTCTCGTGGCCTGAACGACCACCCAGCGTAACCACACCGCCGCCGTCGACCCAGGCTAGTCCCCCGGTACGGGACGTCTCCGCCCAGGTCGCGGCGCAGCCGGGGCGGCCAGAACCGCCCGCCCCGGCCCGCCGACGTCAGTCCTCGAACGCCTCCGGCGACGGGCACGAGCAGACCAGGTTCCGGTCCCCGTAGGCGCCGTCGATGCGCCGCACCGGCGGCCAGTACTTCCCCGCCCGGTCGGTCCCGCCCGGGTACGCGCCCACCGACCGCGGGTACGGGTGCGGCCACTCGTCGCCGCTGACCATCGCCGCGGTGTGCGGCGCGTTCGCCAGGGGGTTGTCCCCCGCCGGCCACTGCCCCGACCCCACCTGCTCGATCTCCGCCCGGATCGCGATCATCGCGTCGCAGAACCGGTCCAGCTCGGCCAGGTCCTCGCTCTCGGTCGGCTCCACCATCAGCGTCCCGGCGACGGGGAACGACATCGTCGGCGCGTGGAAGCCGTAGTCGATGAGCCGCTTCGCCACGTCGTCGACGCTCACGCCGGTGGCCTTCGTCAACGGCCGCAGGTCGAGGATGCACTCGTGCGCCACCAGGCCCTTGTTGCCGGCGTACAGCACGCCGAAGTGCCCGCGCAGCCGCGCCGCCACGTAGTTCGCGGCGAGGACGGCCACGCCGGTCGCCCGGGTCAGGCCCTCGGCGCCCATCATCCGCAGGTACGCCCACGGGATCGGCAGGATCCCCGCCGATCCGTACTTCGCCGCCGAGATCGCCGGGGTGGCGTCGGCGTGCGCGCCGAGCGGGTCACCGGGCAGGAACGGCGCCAGGTGCGCGCGCACCGCCACCGGACCCACGCCGGGGCCACCGCCGCCGTGCGGGATGCAGAACGTCTTGTGCAGGTTCAGGTGCGACACGTCCGCGCCGAACGTGCCCGGCTTGGCGAACCCGACGAGGGCGTTGAGGTTCGCCCCGTCGACGTACACCTGACCGCCGGCGTCGTGGACCTTCGCGCACAGCGACGCGATGCCCGTCTCGTACACGCCGTGCGTCGACGGGTACGTCACCATGATCGCGGCGAGCGCGTCCCGGTGCTTGTCGATCTTCGCGTCCAGGTCGACGAGGTCGACGTTGCCGTCGTCGTCGCAGGCCACCACGACGACCCGCATGCCGGCCATCACCGCCGACGCGGCGTTGGTGCCGTGCGCCGACGACGGGATCAGGCACACGTCGCGGTGGGTTTCACCCCGCGACGCGTGGTAGGAGCGGATGGCCAGCAGGCCGGCCAGCTCACCCTGGGAGCCGGCGTTGGGCTGCACGCTGACCGCGTCGTAGCCGGTCACCTCGGCCAGCCACGACTCCAGCTGCCCGATCATCTCCCGGTACCCGGCGGTCTGGTCGTCCGGCGCGAACGGGTGGATGTGCGCGAACTCCGCCCAGCTGACCGGCTCCATCTCGGTGGTCGCGTTCAACTTCATCGTGCACGACCCGAGGGGGATCATGCCCCGGTCCAGGGCGTAGTCGAAGTCCGACAGCCGCCGCAGGTAGCGCAGCATCGCCGTCTCCGAGTGGTGGCTGCGGAACACCGGGTGGGTCAGGAAGTCCGAGGTCCGGGCCAGGTCGACCGGCAGGGCCGCGTCGGCGTCGCCGTCGAACGCGTCCACACCGAACGCCGCCCACACCGCGCGCAGGTGCGCGTCGGTGGTCGTCTCGTCGCAGGACATGCCCACCCGGTCGGCGTCGACCAGCCGCAGGTTCACCCCACGCTCGGCCGCCGCCGCCGCGACGACAGACGCCGCGCCGCCCGGCACGCGGGCGGTGATCGTGTCGAAGAACGCGACGTCCGCGACGTCGACGCCGCCGGCGCGCAGCCCGGCCGCGAGCCGCGCCGCCATGGCGTGGGTACGCGCCGCGATGGCGCGCAGCCCGTCCGGGCCGTGGTAGACGGCGTACATGCCGGCCATCACGGCGAGCAGCACCTGCGCGGTGCAGATGTTGCTGGTCGCCTTCTCCCGCCGGATGTGCTGCTCGCGGGTCTGCAACGCCAGCCGGTACGCCGGGTTGCCGTCCGCGTCGCGGGACACCCCGACCAGGCGCCCGGGCAGCATCCGCTCCAGGCCCGAGCGGACCGCCAGGTAGCCGGCATGCGGCCCACCGAAGCCCATGGGTACGCCGAAACGCTGGGTGGTGCCGGCGGCGATGTCCGCGCCGATCTCCCCCGGCGCGCGCAGCAGCGTCAACGCCAGCAGGTCCGCGGCGACGGTCACCAGGGCCCCGACCGCGTGGGCCGCCTCGACGAGCCGCGCGTGGTCCCGCACCGCCCCGGACGCGCCCGGGTACTGCAGGTGCAGTCCGAAGAACTCCGCCGGCAACTCGTCGCGCTCGACGTCGAGGACCCGCACGTCGATGCCGAGGGGCACCGCCCGGCTGGTGATCACCGCGATGGTCTGCGGCAGGGCGTCGGCGTCGACGACGTACACCCCGCTCTTGCTCTTGGACGCGCGCCGCGCCAGGGTCATGGCCTCCGCGGCGGCGGTGCCCTCGTCGAGCATGGAGGCGTTCGCGGTGGCCAGGCCGGTCAGGTCGGTGACCATCGTCTGGAAGTTCAGCAGCGCCTCGAGGCGGCCCTGGCTGATCTCCGGCTGGTACGGCGTGTACGCCGTGTACCAGGCCGGGTCCTCCAGGACGTTGCGGCGGATCACCGCCGGGGTGTGCGTGCCGTGGTAGCCCAGGCCGATCATGGAGACGGCGACGGTGTTGCGGGCCGCGAGGGCCCGCAACTCGGCGATCGCCTCGGCCTCGGTGGCGGGATCGGGCAGGTCGAGGGTGCCGTGCCAGCGGATCACCTCGGGGATCGCGGCGTCCATCAGCTCGTCGATCGAGTCGTGCCCGACGACCTCCAGCATCCGACGCTCATCGTCGGGGCCGGGACCGATGTGACGGGTGGCGAACTGCTCTACGGACATCAGGGGCGCTCCCGGGCGAGGTCGACGGATCGGCCTCCCCCTCTGTCGCGCCCGCACAGCGCTCCACAGTGCCTGCCCACGAGGTCCTTTTGCCTGAGAGGTTCCGGGGAGGATTTGCCCCTTCGGCGCCGCCCCTGCTGCTGTCGGGCGGTCTCTCCCACGTGGGTGGTACCGGCATGGTCAACGCTACCAGCGCCGGTGTTTCCGGCAGATGTCCTACCCCTTGAACGTCACACGCCGGCCGGCGCGGCCAGCGGCGCGGCCCCGCCGACGACCCGGTCGGCCAGCACCGGCAGCAGCGCCCCCAACGGCGCGTCGACGCACACCGTGGCGTACCCGTCACCCCGGGTCGGCCCCTGGTTGACGATCGCGACCGGAATGCCGTGTTTCGCGGCCCGGATCACGAACCGGCGCCCCGACATGACCGTCAACGACGACCCGAGCACCACCACCGCCCGCGCCTGCTCCACCAGCGCGAAACACCGCGCCACCCGCTCGGGCGGCACCGTCTCGCCGAAGAACACCACGTCCGGTTTCAGCATCCCCGTCCCGCAGATCCCGCAGTCCACCGGCCGGAATCCGGCCACCTGCTCGTCGGGGAGATCCACATCACCGTCCGGGTTGACGGCGGCGACGCGGGCCACGAAGTCCGGGTTGGCCTCGCGCAGCCGCCGGTCCACCTCCTCCCGGGAGGTCAGGTTGCCGCAGTCCAGGCAGACCACCTCGTCGAGACGGCCGTGCAACTCGACCACCCGGTCGCTGCCGGCGGCGCCGTGCAACCCGTCGACGTTCTGCGTGATCACCGCGTCGACCAGGCCGGCGCGTTGCAGCCGCGCCACCGCGCGGTGCCCGTCGTTCGGCGCCGCTCGCGCGATCAACCGCCACCCCAGGTGGCTGCGCGCCCAGTACCGCCGCCGGGCGAGGGGATCCCGGGTGAACGCCTGGAAGGTCATCGGGGTGTGCCGGCGGGCCACCCCGCTGGGTCCCCGATAGTCCGGGATACCCGACTCGGTGGACAGGCCCGCCCCGCTGAGCACCACCACCCCACCACCGGCCACCAGCGAGGTCAACGCCTCCAGGCTCTTCGTCACCCCTTCATGCTGCCTCAGCGCACCCGCCGACGCCGAACACCCGGCAACGGTCACGTGGCGGCGGTCACGTGGCGGCGGTCACGTGGCGGTGCCGCACACCCGCTCGACGGCCAGCCCGTCGCCGTCTACACCGCGACGACGTCAGCGACGACGCAGGCGATGTTGTCCGGCGCCCCCGCGTCCCGCGCCGCGGCGACCAGGTCCCGCACCGCGTGTTCCGGATCGGCGGCCGCGCTCAGCGTCGAGAACAGGGCGGCCCGGTCGACGACCGCCCACAGTCCGTCGGAGCACAGCAGGTACCGGTCACCGGGCAGCGCCGCCCGCAGCGCCAGGTCGGCCTCGACCTGCTGACCGCCGCCCAGCGCGCGCACCAGCAGCGCCCGCTGGGGGTGCGCGCCCGCCTCGTCGCGGTCGAGGCGGCCCTGATCCACCTGGGCCTGCACCCACGTGTGGTCCTGCGTCAACAGGGACAGCTCACCGTCGCGCAGGAGGTACGCCCGGGTGTCACCGACGTGCACCAGCGCCAGGTGGGTGCCGCTGCGCAGCAGCGCGGTCAGCGTGGTGGCCGGCTGGTGGTCGTCGGTCGCCAATTCGCGTACGACCCGGTCGGCGTCGGTGACCGCCCCCGCCAGCGTCGTCAGCAGGTCGACGGCCGGCCCGTCGGTGAGATCCAACGCGGTGAGGGCGTCGACGGCGGCGGCGCTGGCGGCCCCGCCGCCGGGCCCTCGCACCCCGTCGGCGACGGCCAGCAACCGGCAGGTGATCCACGAGGAGGCTGGCGAGCCGGGCGGTCACCGCGTACTGGCGGCAGGTGTCGGTCGACACCGCGGCTCGCGCC
>NZ_JBFAPG010000048.1:0-21906 GCF_040675595.1 Micromonospora sp. NPDC049580 | reverse complement strand
GCCCGCCCCCACCCGGGGTACGGGCCCTCGTTCGCGTACGTGTCGGGGTCAGCGCCCGAAGAGGATGTCCTGCACGTCCTTGAGCGCGGCGTCGACCTCGGCCTCGAAGTAGCCGCCGGGCACCAGGCCGAACCGGAGCGTGTCCAGATCCTTCGGGTCGACCGGCATCGGGTTGCGGCGCTGCATGCCGCCGAGCAGGGTCTCGAAGAACCGGTCCACCTGGTCCGGGTCGTACCCGCTGCCGAACCGGCGCACCTGGAAGCTGCGGCGGATCTGGTCGACCCGGTACAGGTCGCTGCCGGGAGGCCCGGCCATCGGCGGGCCACCCATCGGCGGGCCGGCCACGGCGGGCGGACCCGCCATCGGCGGGCCACCGAGGCCCTGCTGCGGCATCGGGGGCGGGCCGGCCGGGCCACGGCGCATGTCGCGCAGATCCCGTTCGGGCATCCGGATCTCGGCGGTCATGTCGGCGCGACCGTGCCGACCGGCCTCGAAGCCGTCGAAGCGGGGCTCCTCCGGCGGATAGCCGCCACCGGGCCCACGCTGGTCGTCGGGCGGGCCGTAGCCGCCGGGCCCACGCTGGTCGTCGGGCGGACCGTAGCCGCCGGGCCCACGCTGGTCGTCGGGCGGACCGTAGCCGCCGGGCATGCGCTGCTCGTCCGGCGGACCGTAGGCCCCCGGACCGGCGGGCAGACCGCGCGGCGGGACGCCGTGGCCACCCATCGGACCACCGGGCCCCATCGGGCCGGGGCCGCCGGGGCCGCGCTGCGCGTCGTAGCCGCCGCGGGGGGCGTCGTACCCGCCGGCGAAGGCGCCGGTGGGCTCGTCGTACCGGCCGTAGCGGTCGGCCGGCGGACCGGCCTGCGCGGGCATCGGCCGGGGCGGCATCGGCTGCGGAACCATGCCCCCACGGTCGTCGCGCAGCGGCGGGCCCATCCGATCCGGAGGGCCCAACCGGTCACCCATCCGAGGGTCGCCGCCGCGCCCGGCGCTCGTGCGCTCCTCCAGCTCGGCCAGCTGTCGCTCGACCCGGTCCAGGTGCAGGTCGACCTGCCACTCGTCGTAGCCGTTGAACCGGACCCGGAAGACGACGTCGTGGACCTCCTGGGAGGCCACCGGCGCACCCACCTGCCGGCCGTCGAGCGTCGCCTCGACCCGGTCGAGGAAGGCATCCACCTCGTCGACCTTGTATCCCCGGCGGAGCGCCTTGCGCCGGAAACGCTGACCCTGACTCGCCACTATGTCTCCTGGTCTCGTTCGCCACGCCCGGTCACGCCGGTGCCTCTCCGGCGCGGTCGGTGAAGGTGTCGGTGTCCTCGGCGGCGGCGAGCTGGCCACACGCGCCGTCGATCTCGCGACCCCGGGTGTCCCGTACGGTGGTGGAGACTCCCGCGTCACGCAAGCGCCGGACGAACTCCCGCTCGACCGGCTTCGGGCTCGCGTCCCAGCGGCTGCCCGGCGTCGGATTGAGCGGGATGAGGTTCACATGCGCCAACTTGCCGGCCAACAGCCGCCCGAGCAGGTCAGCTCGCCACGGCTGGTCGTTCACGTCCTTGATCATTGCGTATTCGATGGACACGCGACGGCCCGTCCGGGCGGCGTAGTCCCACGCTGCGTCCAGCACCTCGGCTACCTTCCAGCGCTGGTTTACCGGCACGAGTTCGTCGCGCAGATCATCATCGGGCGCGTGCAGCGACAACGCAAGGGTCACAGAGAGGTCTTCGCTGGCCAGTCGGCGGATGGCCGGAACCAGGCCGACCGTGGAAACGGTGATGTGCCGCTGGGAGAGGCCCAGGCCCTCCGGAGCGGGGCTGACCAGCCGACGGATCGCCGCGATGACCCGGTTGTAGTTGGCCAGCGGCTCGCCCATGCCCATGAACACGACGTGCGACAGCCGCGGCGGTGAGCCGGCGACCGCGCCCGAGGCCGCCACCCCGGCCAGGTAGACCGCCTGGTCGACGATCTCCGCCGTGGACAGGTTGCGGGTCAACCCGGCCTGGCCGGTGGCGCAGAACGGGCAGGCCATGCCGCAGCCCGCCTGGCTGGAGATGCAGACCGTGACGCGGTCCGGGTAGCCCATCAGCACGCTCTCCACCAGCGCGCCGTCGTGCAGCTTCCAGAGCGCCTTGCGGGTCGCGCCGTCGTCACAGGCCAGCTCGCGCACCGGATTGAGCAGCGTGGGCAGCAACTGGTCGGCCAGCCGCTCACGCGTCGCCGCCGGGAGATCGGTCATCGCCTGCGGGTCGCGAACCAGCCGCCCGAAGTAGTGGTTGGAGATCTGCTTGGCACGGAACGCGGGCTCACCCAACCCGGCGACCAGCGCCTGGCGGCCGGCCAGATCCAGGTCGGCGAGGTGCTGCGGCGGCATGGAGGCCCGGCGTGCGGCGGGGGCTTCCGAGATGGCGGGGATCAACGGCAGGCTCGTCATGGCTGGTCCAGTGTGTCACGCCTCCGGCGCCGGGCACCCCTCCGGAGGTGTGGAACCGCTCCCGGCCGGCGGTCGCGAACGCTCGGGCCACGGTGATCCATGCCTCACCCCACCGTCGGCACGAAGATCGCCAACAGCAGGTACGCGGTCGGCACCGCGAACAGGATCGAGTCCAGCCGGTCCATCAGGCCACCGTGCCCGGGCAGCAGGTTGCTCATGTCCTTGACGCCGAGGTCCCGCTTGATCATCGATTCGGCGAGATCGCCGAGGACCGCCGCACAGGAGACGGCCACCCCGAACACGGCACCCCACCAGGGGGCCACGTCGAACATCAGCCACAGCAGCAGCGCACTGCCCAGCGCCGCCGCGGTGACCGAGCCGGCGAAGCCCTCCCAGGACTTCTTGGGGCTGATCGACGGGGCCATCGGGTGGCGGCCGAAGGAGACGCCGGCCGCGTACCCGCCGGTGTCGGAGAGGACCACCGCGATCAGCGTGGCCAGGATGCGCAGCCGGCCGTCGTCGGGGGCCGCCGCCAGCAACGCCGCGAAACCGCCGAGGAACGGCACGTAGACCGCGATCAGGGTGGCCGCGGTGAGATCCCGCTGGAAGCCGGCCGGGCCGTCGCCCAACCGCCAGACCATCGTGCCCAGCACGGTGACCAGCAGGCCCAGGCTGAGCGCGTCCGGGCCGGCGAACCACGCCAGCCCGATGGTCAGCACGCCACCGGCGAGCAGCGGCACCAGCGGCGGGTGGGCGCCGCTGCGGCGGACCGCCCGGGCCATCTCCCAGATGCCGACCGCGATGGCGGCGGCGATCACCGGCAGGAACGCCAGCGGGTAGAAGACCAGCGGAACCACGATCAGCGCGCCGAGGCCGAGCCCGACCCCGATCGCCGCCGGCAGGTTCCGGCCGGCCCGCCCGGTGCCCACCTGCTGGGTCGCCGGCCGGTCGAGGCTGGCCCGTCGCCGGCCTTTCGGCCGCCGGCCGCTCGGCGGCTCCGGCTCGGTCACCGGATCGTCGTCCGGCAGGATCTCGGCGCCGATGGGCGCGAGCTGCGCGGTCGGGTAACCGGCATCGTCGTCGAAGCGCGGCGGAACGTCACGGTCGTCGAAGCGGGACGGCGCGTCCCGGTCGTCGTAACGCTGGCCGGCGCCGGGGTCGGCATAACGTGGCGAAGCGTCACCCGCTGGCGGGCGGTCGCCGTAGCGGCCGGGGCGACCCCGGTCGTCGTACCGGTCGGGCTGGTTGCCGTCGTCGTAGCGGTCCCGGTCGTCGAAACGGTCGCGCCGGTCCCGGTCGTCGAAGCGGTCCCGGTCGTCCGGGCGGACCGTCCGGCCGCGCTCGTCGTACGGGTCCGCCGGGTACGGGTCTGCCGGGTACGGATCGGCGTACGGGCGGCTGCGGGGCTCGGCGTACAACTCGGGCCCGGCGGCCGGACGGCGGCTCCACTGGCCCGCCTCAAGCTCCTGCTCGGGCCAGGGCAGGGCCACCGGGCGCTCGGGCCGGTCCCAGCCGCGCGGCTCGTCGGTGTAGGGGTCGGGGTGGGACATCACGCACCGCGACGCGGCACGAGTACCACCACATGACGCAAGACCACAAGCATCCCCTACACGCGCGACTGTGTTCCTCCGGCTCGACCGCCCCGACGGTCGGTCGATTCCCGGTGTGCACCGCCCGGTGGCCGGGAATCCTGCCGAGCCTACTGCACCCGCCGCCGGGGCGAGGCGGACGATGGCGCCCCTGACCGCCGGGGCCCCTCCGGGGGTCGCGGTGAGCGAGATCCGGCGAGTCGCCGCGCTGCCACGACGGCGGCGGCCGCACGGCGGCCCGAGAACCGCGCCCACCGTCCGCACGAGCACCGGCGGTGCATCGACGCCTATCCGACCGAGCATCCGGGCGAACAGGGGATGACCCGCGCTACCCGTCGGTGGTCGGCTGTCGGTGTGCTGGCGTCCGCCGGCGGTTTCCACCACAGCAGCGGGGAGGAACGTTCGTGCGCAGAATCAGCCTGGCGGTGCTGACGATGGTCGCCCTCGTCCTGACGGCGGCCCCACCGGCCACCGCGGCGACGCGGAACGCCAGCATCAGGATCGACCACCGCACCAGCGAGATCTACCTGTACGACGGGAGTCCCGACGGCACCGGGCCGGCGTTCCCGGCCGCCACCGCCCGGGGGGAGGTGCGCAACTGCCCGACCGGCGTGTACTTCCTGTCGGCGTCGCTGACCCAGGACGGCCTGCCGACCTACTGGGCCACCGGCGGCCTCGGCGCCGGCGAGATCGTCTGCGACGGTGGCACCGCCAGCATCTCGATGGGCTTCTACCGGGGCGGCCCGGTGCTGCACCCGGGTCGGGCCACCGTGCGCTTCGAGCTGCACGACGCGTACGTCGGAACGACCCTGACCGAGACGACCCGTACCGTCCGGATCCCCCGCTGACGCGCAGACGGCACGAGGCCCGTCCCCGGATCGGGGGCGGGCCTCACGTCGGCTGCTCACCCGGCGGACGCCGGGTCGGGCCTCAGACCTCCAGCAGCTCGGTCTCCTTGTGCTTGACCAGGTCGTCGATGCTGGCGACGTAGCGCTGCGTCAGGTCGTCCAGTTCCTTCTCGGCGCGGCGACCATCGTCCTCGCCGGCCTCGCCGTCCTTGACGATCCGGTCCAGCTCCTCCTTGGCGCGGCGGCGGACGTTGCGGATGGCCACCTTGGCCTCCTCGCCCTTGTGCCGGGCCACCTTGATCATGTCGCGGCGGCGCTCCTCGGTCATCTGTGGGAGCAGGATGCGCAGCTGGTTGCCCTCGTTGTTCGGGTTCACCCCGAGGTCCGAGTCGCGGATCGCCTTCTCCATCGCGTTGATCTGCGAGTTGTCGTACGGCTTGATGATGGCCATCCGCGGCTCGGGAACCGCGATGGACGCCATCTGCGTCAGCGGCGTGGGCGTGCCGTAGTAGTCGATGATGACCTTGGAGAACATGGCGGCGTTGGCGCGACCGGTACGGATGGCGCCGAACTCCTCCTTGGCGTGCTCAACCGCACGCTCCATCTTCTCCTCGGCCTCGAGGAGGGTGTCGTCGATCACCGGTCTCCTCGCCTCCTTCTGTGCTCGTCGTGGGCCTTGCTGAAAGTCGTCAGACCGCTGCTGCCGTCGCCACCGGCGGGGCTCAGGCGGTGATCAGGGTGCCGATCTTTTCGCCACCCACCGCGCGGATGATGGTGTCGTCACCCTGCGCGCCGAAAACCAGCATCGGCAGGCCGTTCTCCATGCAGAGGCTGAACGCAGCGGCGTCGGCCACCCGCAGGTTGCGGCGCAGCACCTCGGAGAAGGTGATCGAGTCGAGCTTGCTGGCGGTGGGGTCGATCCTGGGGTCGGCGGTGTAGACGCCGTCCACGCCGTTCTTGCTCATCAGCACCACGTCGGCCCGGATCTCCAGCGCCCGCTGGGCGGCCACGGTGTCGGTGGAGAAGTACGGCATCCCGGCGCCGGCGCCGAAGATGACCACGCGGCCCTTCTCTAAATGCCGGATCGCCCGCAGCGGGATGTACGGCTCGGCGACCTGGGCCATGGTGATGGCGCTCTGCACCCGGGTCTCGATACCCTCCTTCTCCAGGAAGTCCTGAAGGGCGAGGCAGTTCATCACGGTGCCGAGCATGCCCATGTAGTCGGCGCGGGCCCGGTCCATGCCGCGCTTCTGCAGCTCCGCCCCGCGGAAGAAGTTGCCGCCGCCAACCACGACGGAGACCTGTACGCCGCGGCGGACCACGGTGGCGATCTGTCGGGCGATGGCCTGGACGACGTCCGGGTCGACGCCTATCGCGCCGCCACCGAACACCTCACCGGAGAGCTTCAGCACCACCCGGCGGGCCCGTCCCGGCGGCGGCGCCGTCGGATCGTCCACCGCCAGCGTCCGGTCACTCACAACCTGCGTCATCCGCCCCGCCTTCCCCCACGCGCACGCCCCGCGCGACGCGTTACCGCGAACCTGCCGCTGCCGACCCTATGTGACGAGGAGGCCGCGGTGCCTGTCACGTACACCGGCGGCCTCCTCGTCGACGTCTTGCGCCCACGGGCGCGCGCGGCGCCCGGTGGCGGCTCAGGCCTGGCCGACCTCGAACCGCACGAAGCGGGTGACCTCGATGCCGGCCTCGGCCAGCACCTGCTTCACCGTCTTCTTGTTGTCAGCCACGGACGACTGCTCGATCAGGACGTAGTCCTTGAAGAAGGAGTTCACCCGACCCTCGACGATCTTCGGCAGGGCCGCCTCGGGCTTGTTCTCCTCGCGGGCGGTCTGCTCGGCGATGCGCCGCTCGGACTCGACGACCTCGGCCGGAACCTCGTCCCGGGTGAGGTACTTCGGCCGCATCGCGGCGATCTGCATCGCGACACCACGGGCGTCAGCGTCGCCCGCCTCGTCCGACTTGCCGGTGTACGACACCAGCACGCCGACGGCCGGCGGCAGGTCCTGCGCCTTGCGGTGCAGGTAGACCGCGGTGGTGCCCTCGACCTTGGCGAACCGGTTGAGCACCAGCTTCTCGCCGATCTTGGCGGACTGCTCCTGGACCAGGTCCGCGACGACCTTGCCGTCCAGCTCGGAGGCGAGCAGCTCCTCGGCGTTGTTCACGCCGGAACGCTCGCCGTGCTCCACCAGCTGCTGGGCCAGCGCGATGAACGACTCGGTCTTGGCGACGAAGTCGGTCTCGCAGTTGAGCTCGAGCAGCGCCTTGCCGGAGTGGGCGACCAGGCCGTTGGCCGCCGTACGGCCGGCCCGCTTGCCGACGTCCTTGGCGCCCTTGACGCGCAGGATCTCGATGGCCTTGTCGAAGTCGCCCTCGGCCTCGGTCAGCGCCTTCTTGCTGTCCATCATGCCGGCGCCGGTGAGGTCGCGGAGCTTCTTGACGTCCGCGGCGGTGATTTGGGACATGGCTCTCTCTTCGGTGTTGAGACGGCGTGTGGATGGTCAGAGGTGCCGGTTACCCGGATCCGGGCGGATCGTGCCCGGCGTACCGCCGCTGCCCGCCGTCTTCGGAAAACGGACGGACGGGCAGCGACGGTGCGGGTCACTCCGCGGTGGCGGCCGCCGGCTGCTCGGTGGCGGCCTGCGCCGGCTGCTCCGGAGCGGGCTGCTCGGCGGCGGCAGCGGCGGGCTGCTCGGTGGGCTGCTCGGCGGCGGCAGCGGCCGACTCGTCGGCCTTCTTCGGCTCCAGCAGCTCGCGCTCCCACTCGGTCAGCGGCTCGTCGCTCGCGACACCCTCGGGCTTCTCGTCCCCGCCCCGGCGACGACCGGAACGCGCGATCAGACCGTCCGCGACGGCGGCCGCGACCACCCGGGTCAGCAGCTCGGCGGAGCGGATGGCGTCGTCGTTGCCCGGGATCGGGAAGTCGACCTCGTCCGGGTCGCAGTTGGTGTCGAGAACGGCGATCACCGGGATGCCCAGCTTGCGGGCCTCGTCGACGGCGATGTGCTCCTTCTTGGTGTCGACGATCCAGACCGCGGCCGGCAGCTTCTGCATGTCCCGCAGACCACCCAGCGTGCGGGTCAGCTTGATCTTCTCGCGGGAGAGCTGCAGGGTCTCCTTCTTGGTGTAACCGGCGGCGGTGCCGCTGAGGTCACCCAGGCCCTCCAGCTCCTTCATCCGCTGGAGCCGCTTGTACACCGTCTGGAAGTTGGTCAGCATGCCACCGAGCCAGCGGTGGTTGACGTACGGCTGACCGACCCGGGTCGCCTGCTCGGCGATGGCCTCCTGGGCCTGCTTCTTGGTGCCGACGAAGAGGATGCTGCCACCCTCGGCGACGGTCCCACGCACGAACTCGTACGCCTTCTCGATGTAGTCGAGAGTCTGGCGCAGGTCGATGATGTAGATGCCGTTGCGCTCGGTCATGATGAAGCGCTTCATCTTCGGGTTCCAGCGCCGGGTCTGGTGCCCGAAGTGGACACCGCTCTCCAGCAGCTGACGCATGGTCACGACGGCCATGGTTGGGGTACTCCTCAAGATCCCTGGTTGTCACGCCCGGCCGGCGACCAGGCGCCAGGACGCCCGGCCCATGGTGGGCCCGATCAAGATCGGGACCAGGGAGGCCGTCGCTTCACGACGATTCGTGAAGAGGGCGCGCGAGGTCGACCGCGCGAGGCGGTCGCCAGTTGGCCAGTGTACGCCCCTCCCCCGCCCGACGGCCCCCGGGTGCGCGTGGGCGGGCTGCCGGGCGGGGCGGCCGGGCGGGGCGGCCGGGCGGGGATCAGCCGGCGGCGAGGGCGGCGGCGACGAAGAGCACCAGGCCGACGGTCAGGTACGCCGTGGGAGGGCGCAGCCAGCCCCGTCCGCTGTCGGAGAGCGCCATTCCGCCGGTTTTGAGCCCGTACAGTCCCGATGCGAAGATCGGCAGCGCGGCGACCAGGCAGATGCCCACCACGACGTTGCCGGCGTCCAGCGGGTCGCCGGTCACGCCCGCCAGCAACACCCGCAGCGCGGGGACCTCGAAGATCAACGCCAGCAGGGCGAAGAGCGCGGCCAACGCCGGGCGACGGGTCCGGTAGACACCGTCTGCCGGCTGGGGGTACACCGGCGGCTCGCCGGCGGGCAGGTCGGGCCGCGGGCCGATCCCCGGCATCGGGCCGGTAGGCATCTCCAGCGGGTGCGGCTGCTCCCCGCCGCCCCGGTTCGGCTCGATGATCGGATATCCGGCGAGCGGGGCGGGCCGAGCCTGGTCGGCGAGCACACCAGCCGCTGGCCCGACATCTCTGCCGGCCGCTGACCCGGCGTCTCGGGCGGCCTCCGGCGTGGCGTCTCGCGCCACCTCCGGCGCGGCGGGGCTCAGCGACTCTCGGGCGGCTCGGCGGCCGGGCAGCTCCCCGGAGATCTCCGAGGGGTCCCGATCCGCCCTGCGCGAGCGGGTCGCCCGGTAACCGTCCCCGTCCGTACGCGCGTCACCCAGCGGGTCGACCGCGCCGAAGCGTCCAGAGTCGGCCTCGCCGCTGCCGAACATCCCCGCTTGGGCGTCGACGGCGCCGAACCGCCCGGAGTCCGACTCGGGCGGGCCACCGAACCGGCCCGCGTCCACCGCGCTCAGACGGCCCGAGTCCGACTCGGGCGGGGCGCCGAACCGGCCCGCGTCCACGGCGCCGAAGCGGCCCGAGCCCGGCTCCGGGGTTGCGCCGAAGCGCGTCGAATCCGGCTCCCGGCGTCGGCCGACGCCGGTGTCCTCGACGGATCGACCGTCTTCGCCGCCGCGCTGCTCGGGGATCTCGCTGTCCCGGTATCGCGGCTCACCCGCACCGCGCCACTCGGAATCGCCGTAACCGCGACCCCGCTCGTCGGGATACCAGCGCGACTCCTGATCTTCCGGAAAGCTCCGTCGTCCGTCCACGTCAGGCACCGTATGCGACCGGCCACGCCCGCGCCATTTCGGCCCGGCCGGCCGCCAGCGATCAGCGGGGAGGCGTGCGGCACGGCGTCCGGGTCGGGGTCGCCGCATAGCACAGCCCGGGCTTGATCGTCCGGTTGTCCACAGGACACCCGTCGTCCACAGCCGGGCCGTCGTGGGGTCGCGACGCCCGCCCTCGGACGGGCACCGTCGCGGCCATGACGAAGCGGAACCAGGCGGTCGGCGCGTACGGCGAGCGGTGCGCCGCCCGGCACCTGAGCGAGGCGGGGCTACGCCCGATCGTCCGGAACTGGCGCTGCCCGCAGGGCGAGATCGACATCATCGCCTGGGACGGGCCGGTGCTCGCGTTCTGCGAGGTGAAGACGCGTCGGGGCGACGTGTTCGGCACACCGGCCGAGGCTGTCGTACCGGCCAAGGCCCGTCGCCTGCGCGGGCTCGCCGCGATCTGGCTCGCCGAGACCGGCACGAGCGCCGACGAGGTGCGGTTCGACGTGCTGTCGGTACGACTGCCCGCCGCCGGTCCCGCGCAGGTCGATCACCTCAAGGGCGCGTTCTGAGATGCGCCGCCGACGGATCGGTGACGCGTCATGAGCTACGCGAAGGTGCTCTGCGTGGGGCTGGTCGGCGTCACCGGCCACCTCGTCGAGGTCGAGGCGGACCTGGCCGCCGGCCTGCCGGCCGTGGTGATCTCCGGCCTGCCGGACACGGCCCTGCACGAGGCCCGCGACCGGGTCCGGGCCGCCGTGGTCAATTCCGGCCAACGCTGGCCGAACCGGCGGATCACGCTGAACCTGCTGCCGGCCACGCTGCCGAAGTTCGGCTCGGCGTTCGATCTGGCCATCGCCGCCGCGCTGCTGGGCGGCTCGGGTGAGCTACCGCTGCTTCCGCTGGAGGGGGTCGTGGTCCTCGGCGAGTTGGGACTGGACGGAACGGTCCGGCCGGTGCGCGGGGTGCTGCCGATGGTCGCCGCCGCGGCCAGGGCCGGCGTCGAACGGGTCATCGTGCCGACCGGCAACGCCGCCGAGGCCGCGGTCATCCCCGGCGTACGGGTGCGGGCGGTGGACACGCTGCACCGGCTGGTCGCCTTCGTGCGCGACGGCAGCCCGCTGATCGAACCACCGCCGGACGCCCCGGCACCGGTTCCCGGCGGCCCCGACCTCGCCGAGGTCGCCGGGCAGGAGCTGGGCCGGCGGGCGCTGGAGGTCGCCGCGGCGGGCGGGCACCACATCGCGCTGCTCGGCCCTCCAGGCGCCGGCAAGACGATGCTGGCCGAGCGGCTGCCGTCACTCCTGCCCGAGCTGGACGACGACGCGGCGCTGGAGGTGACCGCATTGCACTCGGTCGCCGGGCTCCTGCCACCGGGTGGTCAACTGCTGCGCCGCCCGCCGTTCCAGGCACCGCACCACACGGCCACGATCCCGTCCCTCGTCGGCGGCGGTTCCGGGCTGGCCCGCCCCGGCGCGGTGTCGCTGGCCCACCGCGGGGTGCTCTTCCTGGACGAGGCGCCGGAGTTCAGCAAGGGCGCGCTGGAGGCGCTGCGCCAGCCACTGGAGCACGGCCGCATCCAGCTGAGCCGCAGCGGGGGCGGCACCGAGTACCCGGCCCGGACCCAACTGGTGCTGGCCGCCAATCCGTGCCCGTGCGCGAAGCCGTCCGGCGACGCGTACTGCGAGTGCTCGCCGCTGGTCCGCCGTCGCTACCTGGGCCGGCTCTCCGGGCCGCTGCTCGACCGGATCGACGTGCAGGTGCGGCTGATGCCCGTACGGGCGGCGGAGCTGATGGCGTCCGTCGGCGACGCCGAGTCCTCGGCCACGGTCGCCGCCCGGGTCGCGGCGGCCCGCCGCGCGGCGGCCAACCGCTGGGCCAGCCTCGGGCGGCGACTCAACGCCGAGGTGGACGGCCCGCTCCTGCGCCGCCCGCCGTGGCGGCTACCGGCGCTGGTCACCGCCGAGCTGCGCGGCCGACTCGACTCCGGCTCGCTCTCGGCACGGGGCTTCGACCGGGTGATCCGGATGGCCTGGACCATCGCGGACCTGGACGGCCGGGACCGGCCGGACCGCGACGACGTACGAGAGGCGATCCAACTACGGACGGGGGAGGCGGCATGAGCGCCGACGAGGAGAGCAGACTGGCCCGGGTGGCGCTGACCTGGTTGGCCGAGCCGGGCACCCGGGCGGTGCACCAGCTGGTCGACCGACTCGGTCCGGTGGCGACACTGGATCTGTTGCTCGACGGCGGCAGCCCCGACGGCTGGCTGCACAGCACGGTGGCCGCCCGGTCAGCCGCCGGTGACGCGCGGGCGGTCGCCGCCGAGGCGTTGGAGCGGGCCGACCGGCTCGGCGCCCGCCTGGTCACCCCCGACGACGCGGAGTGGCCGGCCCGGGTGGCCGGCCTGAAAACGCTCCGGCTGCCGGACGCCACCCGCCGGGTGGACGGTGAGACCGCGCCGCCGCTCTGCTTCTGGGTACGCGGAGCCTGGCCGCTGGGCGAGGCGCTGGAGCGTTCGGTGGCGGTGGTCGGCGCGCGGGCGGCCACCGGTTACGGCCAGCACGTCGCCACGGAACTGGGGTACGGGCTGGCCGAGCGGGACTGGACCGTGGTCTCCGGCGGCGCGTTCGGCATCGACGCGGCAGCCCACCGGGGTGCCCTCAACGCGGGCGGGTTGACCGTCGCGGTGCTGGCCTGCGGGGTGGACCGGCCGTATCCCATGGGCAACACCGCGCTCTTCGACCGGATCGCCGACACGGGGCTGCTGGTCAGCGAGTGGCCACCCGGCGCCGAGCCGCTACGCCCCCGGTTCCTGATCCGCAACCGGGTCATCGCCGGGGGCACCCTCGGCACCGTCGTGGTGGAGGCGTCGGCGCGCAGCGGCGCGACGCAGACCGCCCGACGGGCCATCCACACCGGACGGGTCGCGATGGTCGTGCCCGGGCCGGTGACCTCGGCGATGTCCGTCGGCGCACACGAGTTGCTCCGCGAGCGCTCCGAGGTGCGGCTGGTCACCGGGGTGGCGCACGTGCTCGAGGAGGTGGGCCGGGTCGGCGCGGACCTGGCCCCGCTGGCCCGTGGCCCGCAGCGGCCGACCGACGCGTTGGACGACGACGCCCGGTCGCTGCTGGAGGCGTTGCCCCGACGGGGCGTACGGGGAGTGGACGCGCTCGCCGCCCGCGCCGGCGTGAACGTGCGTACCGCGCTGCGCAAGCTGTCGCTGCTGGAGGAGCTGTCCATGGTGGTGCGCCGCGACGACGGCTACGCCCTCGCCCCGGCCACCACACCGAAGGGCGGCGGATAAGCAACGAACCGCCACGGCGCACGGTCATGGGTGTGGCGACACCGGCACCAGTGTGGACTGCGGCGGCGGATACTCGGCCGTGCGGGGGCCATCTCCGCCGTCCGACAAATATGCGTGAGTCCCCGACCGGAGGAACGAAAGCTCGGCGTTACTGCGCTATAGCGGGAACCGGCCGGCATTGCGGAACCGGTTGATCGCGAGGTGCCGGACCCAGCCGAGGAAGCGGGCGTACATCTCGACTGGGTTCGGGGGCTCCGGGTAAAGCCCGCACAGGTCCCGGGTCGCCTCCCCCAAGCAATCAGCCATGTCGACCGCCAGTAACCGGGGCTCGTCGGCGTATTCGCCGGCCAGATCGGCGCGGGCTCGACCACACGGCCAGGGCTGGGCATCCGCCGCGCAGAACCAGAACGGTCGGACCGGGGCGTGCCGCTGAAGGTCGCTCACCGCTGGATTCCCCGGTACCGAACCGGCGACCAGCGGCTCAACCGGCGCAGGGGTGGATGCGCGTTGTTCAGGACCGATTTCACCGAGCCGAAGACCACCCCGGGTGCCCGCTGGGACCCGCTCAGTTAGTCGGTTTAGTTCGTCGTCTGGTGCCACGTCAACCTCCCGGGTCGGGGTCGGAGGGGCACCCCCGCCCGCCCCGCCCGACCGACGGGGACGAGGAGTAGGTCCTTCCGCCCGTCCGGAGGCCCTCCCGAGACACGGAGCGGCCCCGGGGCGGTAGCCGCACCCGGGGCCGTCTCCCTGCCTTCGGGGGACCGAAGCGGCGGCCGGGCTTCCCGCGCTCCGTCACGGCGGGGATCAGCCACTCCACGCCGCCGCCGGCTATCTGCCGCTTCAGGCGGACCAGCTCCAGGTCCGTCCCGCCACCTTCAGGCCTAGACAAATAATTCCTAACCTTTGCTGCGGCGGTTGGCGCAGCCGGCGGCCGGCGGTGACCCTCGGTCACCTCCGTGGGGGCGGATGCGGTCGTAAGCGGTATACCTCAGAGTCATATTCATACCTCTGAGGTATACCGCTCAACAGCACATCGACACGACGGGCAGCCACAGCGGATGACCGGCGCCCTTCGCCGCAGCCCCAGCCCCGTCTTGAGTTAGGACTTATTCGTCTAGGCGAAAGCTGTCGTTGCTGAAGGAGCCGTCCATGGTGGTGGCCGCGACGACGGCTGCGCCCTCGCCCCGGCCACCAAGCCGAAGGGGCGGCGCATAAACAGACGAACTGCCCCAGTGCACGGGCGTGGTGGCGACACCGGCACCATCGTGGCGAACGCTGCGCGGCTCTCGGCCGTACGCTGGTGCCGTGCCAACTGTCAGTGGGGGTGCAGCCATCGCAACGCCGCCATCGGCGCGGCGGCGGTGAGCCGGTCCACCCGGGGCACCCGGGCCACCCACCAGGAGCTGCCGCCGGCGCTGCGGGACGCGGTCGACGACTTCGCCGAGCACCTCTCCCGGGTCCGCAACCGGTCGGCCCACACCGTCCGCGCGTACGTGACCGATGTGGTCGCCTTGCTCGACCACGCCGTCCGGATGGGCTGCCTGGAGGTGGCCGAGCTGGACCTGTCGGTGCTGCGGAGCTGGCTGGCCCGGCAACGGACCACCGGCGCCGCCCGTACGTCGCTGGCCCGTCGGGCCGCCTCGGCGCGGGCGTTCAGCGCGTGGGCGCACCGCGCCGGGCTGCTCCCCTCCGACGTGGGCGCCGCACTGGCCAGCCCTCGTGCTCACCGGGAGTTGCCCAGCGTCCTGCGCGCCGACCAGGCCGCCGCCCTGGTGGAGGCACCGGCCCGGCAGCCGACGACCGCACCCGCCACGATCACGACGGAAGCCATGACGGTTGCGGCGCCGGACGCGGCCGCCGCCGAGGCGGTGCTGTTGCGCGACCGGGTTCTGCTGGAGCTGCTCTACGCCACCGGCGTGCGGGTCAGCGAGGCGTGCGGGCTGGACGTCGGGGACGTCGACCACGGCCGCCGGGTGATCCGGGTGTTCGGCAAGGGCGGTCGGGAGCGCTCGGTGCCCTACGGCGTGCCCGCGCAGCGGGCGTTGGACGAGTGGTTGCGCCGGGGCCGACCGCTGTTGACCGGTGCCCGCTCCGGCGACGCGCTGCTGCTCGGGGCTCGCGGTGGCCGGCTCAACCCGACGACCGCGCGACAGATCGTCGGCGGGTACGCCGAGACGGCCGGCCTTCCCCGGACCAGCCCGCACGGGCTGCGCCACTCCGCCGCCACCCATCTGTTGGAGGGCGGGGCCGACCTGCGCGCCGTGCAGGAGCTGCTCGGCCATTCGTCGTTGGCCAGCACGCAGATCTACACCCACGTCTCGGTGGAACGGCTGCGCGCCGCCTACCGGCAGGCACATCCCCGCGCCTGATCAAGGGCCGAGGGGGCGGGTCGCTCGACGGTTACGATCATCGGGTGAGCGTCCCGCAGCCCCCCGAGCCGATCCCGGGCGCCCGCCTGCTGTTCTCCCTGGACCCGGCGGTCAGCCATCTCAACCACGGATCGTTCGGCGCGGTGCCGATCGGCGTGCAGCGGGCCCAGCAGCGGCTGCGCGACGAGATGGAGGCCAACCCGCTGCGCTTCTTCACCCAGGGGCTCGTCGACCGGATCGCGCACACCCGCCGGCACCTCGCCGGGTTCCTGGGCGCCGACCCGGACGGCAGCGCGCTGATCGGCAACACCACCACCGGCGTCGCCGTGGTGCTTCAGTCGGTGGGCCTGCAACCCGGTGACGAGGTGCTCAGCACCGACCACGGGTACGGGGCGGTGAGCCTGGCCATCCAGCGGGAGTGCCGGCGCACCGGCGCGGTCAGCCGCGTCCTGCCGATCCCGCTGGCCGCCACCGACGAACAGATCGTGCAGACCATCCGGGCCGGCCTGCGCCCGGGGCGGACGCGGCTGCTCGTCGTCGACCAGCTCACCTCCGCCACCGCCAGGCTCTTCCCGATCGCCGCCATCGTCGGGGTGGCCCACGAGGGCGGCGTGCCCGTCCTGGTGGACGCGGCACACGCCCCCGGGATGCTGGCCACCACGGTCGCCAGCATCGGCGCGGATTTCTGGGCGGGCAACCTGCACAAGTGGGGGTACGCCCCGCGCGGCACCGCCCTGCTGGCGGTGGCCCCACAGTGGCGGGAGCGGATCGAGCCGCTGGTGGTCTCGTGGGAGCAGGGAGCAGGCTTCCCGGCCCGGGTCGAATGGCAGGCCACCCTCGACTACACCTCCTGGCTGGCCTCCCCGGCCGGACTGTTCACGCTGCGCAGCCTCGGCGTCGACCGGGTACGGGCGCACAACGCCGCGCTCGCCGCGTACGGTCAGCGGGTGGTGGGGGACGCGCTCGGGGTGGCCCCCGCTGATCTGCCCGACCCCGGCGGACCGGGGGTGGCCCTGCGCCTCATTCCGCTGCCGCCCGGCACGGGCACCACGATCGACGCGGCGCGGGCGTTGCAGGCGCGGATCGGCGAGCGGCTCGCCGCCGAGGTCGCGGTGATGAGCTGGAACGGTCGCGGATGGCTGCGGCTCACCGGTCAGGTCTACAACGCCGCCGACGAGTACGAACGGCTGGCCGTGCGGCTGCCGGCGCTGCTCGCCCAGCGCTGACCGTCTCCCGCCCGACCGAGCGGAGGCGGGCGCACCGGGAGCAGTCGCACCGGGCCGAGGCCGAGCAGGGCCAACGGGTCGAGATACTCCTCGCCCCGCCGCAGGCCCCAGTGCAGGCACGCCTCGGCCGGGCAACCCGGATGCCCGGGCAGCAGTTCGCCCAGCGGCGTGCCGGCGGTGACCGCCTGGCCGACGCGTACGACGGGTTGGACCGGCTCGTGGGTGGTCCGCAGCCCGTCGGCGTGCCCCACGGTGACCACCGGTCGACCGGCCACCAGGCCGGCGAAGAGCACGGTGCCCGGCCCGGCGCTGCGGACCACCGCTCCGGCCGGCGCGGCCAGGTCGACGCCGCGGTGGCCAGGCAGCCACGGTCGGGGCGGCGGGTCGAACCGGCGCACCGGACGAGGTGGCCCGTCGACCGGCCAGCGGAACCGCTCGGCGAGCGCTGGGTCGGCGGGCGGGTCGGTCACGGCCGCGACCGGCACGGTCGGCGTCGGTGGTTGGCCGGGCACCGCCGCGACCAGCACCGCCAGCCCGCAGAGCTGGACGGTAAGTGCGAGCGGGAGCGCGGCGCACAGCAGCAGCGTGCGGCGGATCGAGTCGACGGGTGGCGGTCGCATGACGGCAGCCTCCGGCCGAGGCCGACTCGTCCGCCAGCCCGGCCGACGAAGCTGTGGACAACCGGAGGTGCTGTGGACGACCACCGAACGGCTCGATGATCTGTTATGCGAGCGCTGTCCCGGCCCGACGCCAACCGGCCCAGGACACCACCACCGGGCCGCCACGAAGGGCCTAGGCTGGGCCGCGTACGGCGGGTGCCGCCGTCTGCACCGGGGAGGCATCGCATGACCACTGTCGATGACCGGGGGCCGAGGGCGGCCGACGTGAGCGGCCCGTCGCGGCTCGCCGAGCCCGACGAGGCGATCAGTGCCGACGAGTTGCAGCTCGCCGCCCGCAACCACGGCCTTCCGCTGGAGGCGCTGCGGTACGACGTCACCCCGGCCGGGCTGCACTATCTGCTGATCCACTACGACATTCCGGACCTGGATCCGGCGGCGCACGCGCTGACCCTCGCCGGCGCGGTCGACCGGCCACTGACCGTCACGCTGGCCGACCTGCGCGAGCGACCCCGGGTCACCCACCGGGTCACGATGGAGTGCGCCGGCAACGGCCGGGCTCTGCTGCACCCCCGGCCGGTGAGCCAGCCCTGGCTGGTCGAGGCGGTCGGCAACGCCGAGTGGACCGGCACCCCCCTCGCGCCGCTGCTACGCGAGGCGGGCCTGGGCGCGGACGCGGTCGACGTGGTCTTCACCGGCGCCGACCACGGGGTCGAGCGCGGCGTCGAGCAGGACTACCAGCGGGCGCTGCCGGTGGCCGACGCGCTGCGCGAGGAGGTGCTGCTGGCGTACGAGATGAACGGCGCTCCCCTGCTGCCGCAGCACGGCGCCCCGCTGCGGCTGATCGTGCCGGGCTGGTACGGCATGGCGCACGTCAAGTGGCTGCACTCGATCGAGGTCCGGACGGAGCCGTTCGAGGGCTACCAGAACGCGGTGGCGTACCGGCTGCGTCGCGACGCCGACGACCCGGGCGTGCCGGTCACCCGGATCGAGCCACGCGCGCTGGTCCGCCCGCCGGGCTTTCCCGACTTCATGACGCGCCGCCGGGTGCTGCCGCCGGGACCATGCACTCTGGACGGTCGGGCCTGGTCGGGGCATGCCCCGGTGGTCGCGGTGGAGGTGAGCGTCGACGGCGGGGCGAGCTGGGCGCCGGCCGAGCTGGACCCGGCGACGGGCGGGGAGTTCGCCTGGCGGCGGTGGCGGCACGAGTGGACGGCGACGCCGGGTCGGTACGTGCTCAGCGCGCGGGCGACCGACGCGTCCGGGCGGACCCAGCCGGTCGAGCAGCCGTGGAACCGTGGCGGCTTCGCCAACAACCTGGTGCAGCGCGTCGAGGTCGTGGTGCCGGCCGAGTGACCGGCGCGGCGGGCCGCGCCACGGATGGGGGGACCGTGGCGTGGCCGAGGGTCGTCAGCCGCCGAAGCCGGAGTCGGCGGGCAGCGAGATGTCGGGCTTCTCCAGCTCTTCGACGTTGACGTCCTTGAAAGTCATCACTCGGACGTTCTTCACGAAGCGGGCAGGACGATACATGTCCCACACCCAGGCGTCGTGCATCTCGACCTCGAAGTAGACCTCGCCGTCGGAGTTGCGCACGTGCAGGTCGACCTGGTTGGCCAGGTAGAACCGGCGTTCCGTCTCCACCACGTAGGAGAACTGGCGGACAATGTCGCGGTACTCCCGGTAGAGCTGCAGCTCCATCTCGGTCTCGTACTTTTCGAGATCTTCCGCGCTCATCGCACTCCGCCTTCCATGACCACATCTTCCCCCACCGGCGCCGGAGGCCGAGGCTGCTCGCCCAACGCCACGCCGACGGTACCCCCTGACGCCCAGGAGCGCTCCATCGGCTCGTCCGACGTCGCGCCGACGGGCCGTCGGGCGCGCGGCGGCCGGCCGTCGCGGCCGGAGACCGCTGCGACGTTGACGTACGAGAAGCGGTGCTCCCGGCACGGCCCGTGCTCCCGCAGCGCCGCGCTGTGCTCCGGGGTGATGTAGCCCTTGTGCTCGGCGAAGCCGTACGCCGGGAACACCCCGTCCAGCTCCACCATGATCCGGTCGCGGGTGACCTTGGCGAGCACGCTGGCCGCCGCCACACAGGCGGCCACCCGGTCGCCCTTCCACACCGCCAGCCCCGGCACGCCCAGGCCGTCCACGCCGAAGCCGTCGGTCAGCACGTACTCCGGTCGGGTGGTGAGTGAGGCGAGCGCCCGGCGCATGGCGGCCAGGTTGCACACGTGCAGACCCCGGGCGTCGACCTCGTCGGCCGGAATGACCACCACGGCGTACGCCAGGGCGCGGTCCACGACCTCGGCGTACACCCGCTCCCGGCTGGCCGGGGTGAGCAGCTTGGAGTCGGCCAGCCCGTCGATCTCGCCGCGTCGCCCCTCCGGCAGCACCGCCGCGGCGGCGACCAGTGGGCCGGCGCAGGCGCCCCGGCCGGCTTCGTCGGCGCCGGCCACGTGCCGGAACCCGCGCCGTTGCAGCGCCCGTTCCAGCGCGTAGAGGCCGGCCTCCCGGCGCACGACGGTGCGCGGCGGGGTCAGCACGACGCCTCGACGGCCGGCGGCAGGAGCCGGGCCAGCAGGTCGGGCAGCTCGGGCGGGTAGTACCGGTCGCCGCTGGCGGCCAGCTCGGCCGGCAGCCACCAGCGGTGACCGGCGATGCTGCGCTGCTCGACGTCGTTGAAGCCAACGGTGTCGACCTGCCACGACGGCACCCGGAGCAGGAAGAAATCCTGCTCCTGGCGGTACCAGTCGCCGTCGAACGGAAACTCGGTCGTGTCGGACCAGACGGGCTCGCCCAGCTCGGCGGGATCGACCCGCAGCCCGGTCTCCTCGGCCAACTCCCGTGCCGCGCCGGTCGACGGGGACTCCGCCTCGTCGAGCCCGCCGCCGGGAGTGAACCAGTAGCGGTGCTCCGGGCGGGCCGGGTCGAAGCCCTGAAACAGCAGGACCCGGCCGGCCGCGTCGACGAGCAGCACCCGCGCCGCGCGTCGAGGGGTGTAGACGGTCACCGCACCAGCCTGCCAGACGTGCGGCCGATCGCCCATGCCCCCGCCGGTTCTACGGCTTTCCGATGCCGTCGAACTGATCGGGCACTGTCAGCCAGGTGGCCCGGTTGACGGGCCAGAAGACGGTGAACGCCCGCCCGACCACCTCGCCCTCGGGAATCGTGGCCTCGGTGATGTTCTGGTTGGACTGCTGCCAGTGCTCCAGCGAGTCACCCGAGGCCGACCGGTGGTCGCCCATCACCCACAGCCGCCCCTTCGGCACGGTGATGTCGAACTCCTGGTCGGCCGGCTTGTCGCGGACCCCGTCGATCGAGAAGATGTACGGCTCGTCGAGCGACTTGCCGTTGATCATCAGCCGTTCCTGTGCGTCGCAGCAGACCACGTGGTCGCCGCCGACGCCGATCACCCGCTTGATGAAGTCCTCACCGTCGGGGTTGCCGCTCCACTCGGTGGGCGCCTTGAAGACGATCACCTCGCCGCGGTGCGGCGATCGGAAGTCGTAGACCAGCTTGTTGACCAACACCCGGTCATCGATCTTGAGAGTGTTCTCCATGGACGGAGAGGGGATGAAGAAGGTCTGCAGCACGAAGGCGCGGACCAGCACCGCGACCAGGATCGCCACACCCAGCAGGATCGGCAGCTCCTTCCAGAAGGAGCTGCGGGGCTTGTCGGTCTGCTCGTCAATCACGCCAAGGAGCCTACGTTGCCGGGCCGGACGGCACCGTCCGGAACGCGCGGGAACCCCTCAGCGCGGCCATCAACGGGAAAATCAGCAGCACACCGCCCTGCGGGGACGGACGGACCGGGGGCGCCCCGGAGGAGGCGGCAGCCGGCGCGGCCACGTCGTCGAAGGTCGAGGGCACCGACAGCGCGGCCCAGCGCGACGACGGCCAGACCACCATGAACGCCCGGCCGACCACGTTGTCGATCGGCACCGGCCCCTGGCAGCGCGCGTCCTGGGAGACCTCCCGGTGGTCGCCCATCACGAAGATCTGACCCGGGGGTACGACCACCTCGTCGAAGCGTCGGGAGCGGCACTCCTGCGGATTCGGTGGCAGATCCAGCGGGGAGTCGCGCAGCACGTACGGTTCGTCGAGCGGGGTTCCGTTCACGGTGACCCGACCCTGGGAGTCGCAGCACTTGACCCGGTCACCGGGCAGGCCGATCACCCGTTTGATGAAGTCCTTCTCGCCGGGGCGGCTCACCCCGACCAGGTCCCCGACGGTGCGGGCGACCTTGCCGGCGAACCCGGGCTGCGGCTGTTCGTCGACCTGCGGCGCCCAGCGGTCGGTGCCCCGGAACACCACCACCTCGCCGCGCACCGGGTCACGGACGTCGTAGACGACCTTGTTGACCAGCACCCGGTCGCCGATCAGAAGGGTGTCCTCCATCGAACCGGACGGGATGAAGAACGCCTGGAGCAGGAATGTGCGGATCAGCACCGCGAGGCAGAACGCGACCACCAGCAGCAGTGGAAGCTCCTGCCAGAGGGGCATCTGCCGGCGGCCGCGGCGCACCCGCCGGCGCCACGGATCGACGGTGCCGTCCTCGTCAAGCGTCTGCACCACGCCACTCCCCGGTCCGCAGAAAC
>NZ_JBFAPG010000047.1:0-22187 GCF_040675595.1 Micromonospora sp. NPDC049580 | reverse complement strand
GGAGGGACGGCCGGCCCGCCGGGCGGTGGTCGGCGCCTCCTCGGTGACGAGGCCGCTGGCGGTCAGGTCGGCGGCGAGCGCGCCGATGGTGCTGCGGTTGAGGCCGAGGCGGCTGGTCAGCTCGGCCCGCGACGTCGGCCCGTGCAGGTGCACGTAGCGCAGCACGGCGCCGAGGTTCTGCCGCCGGATCTCCTCCTGGCTCGCGCCGGGGACCGAGGGCAGCGGGGATTCGGTGTTGCGGCCGACGCCGGCTGGCCTGGACCGTACTGGTGTCGCCACGGTCAGACCTCCTTCCGGGTCGGTGCAGGTTGGTGTGGGGGTGCAGGGACGACGATGGGTCCCGGTAGAGGAGACCCGGGACCCATCGGCGTTACTACCTACCGTGCGGTGATTACTTGGTGAGCGGCGCGAGCTTCGGGTCGTTCGCGTACGCCTCGGCCGCGTTCGCCTTGGTGACGGCGACCGGCGGGAGCAGGAACGTGTCCACGACCTTGCTGCCGTTGTTGTAGGACTTGGTGTCGTTCACCTGCGGGGCGTTGCCAGCCTGGAGAGCCTTGACCATGTTGATGGTCTCCTTCACCAGGTTGCGGGTGTCCTTGTTGATCGTCATGTACTGCTCGCCAGCGACGATCGACTTGACCGACTCGACCTCGGAGTCCTGGCCGGTGACGACCGGGATCGGCTTGCCGGCACCCTTGACCGAGGTCAGGATGGCGCGGGCCAGCGTGTCGTTCGGGGACAGGACGCCGTCCAGCGTCTTGCCACCGTAGGTGGAGGTCAGCAGCTGGTCCATGCGGGCCTGCGCACCCTCGGCCTTCCAGCCCTGGATGGCGGTCTGCTTGACGTCCTTCTGACCCGAGGCGACGACGACGGTGCCCTTGTCGATCTCCGGCTTGAGCACGCTCATCGCGCCGTCGAAGAAGACACCGGCGTTGTTGTCGTCCGGCGAGCCGGAGAACAGCTCGATGTTGTACGGGCCGTTCGGCTTCTTGGCCTTCATGCCGTCCAGCAGGGCCTGGCCCTGGAGCTGGCCGACCTTGAAGTTGTCGAACGCGACGTAGTAGTCGAGGTCCGGCGTGTTCTTGATCAGACGGTCGTACGCGATGACCTTCACGCCGGCCTGGTGGGCCGCGGCGACCTGGGTCGACAGCTGCGCGGCGTCGGTCGCGCCGATGACGATGACCTTCGCGCCCTTGGTCACCATGGCGGTGATCTGGGCCTGCTGGTCGGCGACCGTGGTCGACGCGCCAGCGTACTGCACGTCACCCTGGAAACCGGCCTCCTTGAGACCGTTGGTGAACAGGTCACCGGCGAGAACCCAGTTCTCGGAGGTCTTGGCCGGCAGGGCGACACCGATCAGCGAGTTCGCCGCGAAGCCCTTGGCGTCGCCGCCCTTGCTGTTGGAGTCGCCGTCGCGGCCGGAGCCGCAACCGGCCAGGGCCAGCATGGCGGCGGCGCTTACCGCGACCACCGACGTGCCGAAGAATTTACGCATGGTGAGGACTTGCCTTTCTAGATGTGAGACGGGTGGAGAGGTCGGTGGCCGTCAGCCGGACACCGCTGCCTTGGCGGGCTCGCGCTCCGCGTCCGGCGGTGAGGCGGGTGGGGCGGAGTCGTCGCGACGGAACGGTCGCATCAGGCTCCCGACGATGGAGAAGCGCCCCTGGCTCTTGTTGTAGACGTCGATCGCGACGGCCAGCAGCAGGACCAGACCCTTGATGATCTGGACGCGGTCGGTGCCGACGCCCATCAGCTGGAGGCCGTTGTTGAGCACGGCCATGACGAGACCACCGACGATCGAGCCGCTGATGGTGCCGATACCACCGGAGACGGCCGCGCCACCGATGAAGACCGCGGCGATGGCGTCCAGCTCCCAGCCGTTGCCGTCCTGCGGACCGGAGGCCGCCGAACGGGCCACGAAGATCATGCCGGCCAGCGCGGCCAGGACGGACATGTTCATCATGACGAAGAAGTTGACCCGCTTGAGCTTCACGCCGGACAGCTCGGCGGCCCGGGAGTTGCCGCCCACCGCGTAGATGTGCCGGCCACCGGCCGTGTTGCGGGTGTAGAAGGAGTACGCGATCACCAGGACCAGCAGGATGATGCCGGAGATCGGGAAGCTGGTGCCGACCCGACCGCTGGCGAAGCGCAGCGACGCGAAGGCGATGACCCCGACCATGATGGCCATCCGCAGGATCGAGATCCACATCGGCGCCGGGTCGGCGTCCATCGCCCGACGGGTCTTGCGGGCCTGCAGTTCCCGCCACACCACGGCCACCGCCGCGGCCAGACCCAGTAGCAGCGTCGCGTTGTTGTAGCCGGTGTCCGGGCCGAACTCCGGCAGGAAGCCGGCGCCGATCTCCCGGAAGCCCTCCGGCACCGGAATGCTCTGCGCGTTACCGATGAACTGGTTGCCGCCGCGGAACAGCAGCATGCCGGCCAGGGTGACGATGAACGCCGGCACCCCGATGTACGCCACCCAGAAGCCCTGCCAGGCGCCGATCGCCGCGCCGATCACGAGACCGAACAGGATGGCGGCAGGCCAGGGCAGGTTCCACTCGGCCATCGACTTGGCGACCAGGATGCCCGCGAAGGCGGCGACGGAGCCGACCGAGAGGTCGATGTGCCCGGCCACGATCACCATGAGCATGCCGATGGCCAGGATCAGAATGTACGAGTTCTGCTGGAACAGCGCGATCAGGTTGTCCGACCGCAGGGTGAGGCCGTCGGTCAGGATCTGGAACAGGACGACGATCGCCACCAGGGTGAAGATCATCCCGAACTGGCGAGCGTTGGAGGTGGTACCTCCGAACAGGTTCTTCTGAAGGTCCTTCAATCGGCTCATCGTGTCAGCATCTTCTTCGTCGAGGTCATCTGCTTCATGAGGTTTTCCGGGGTGGCGTCCGCCCGGGCGATCTCGCCCGTGATGGCGCCTTCGAACACGGTGTAGATGCGGTCGCAGAGCCCGATCAGCTCAGGCAGCTCCGAGGAGATGACGACGACGCCCTTCCCCTGGTCGGCGAGCCGCTGGATGATGCCGTAGATCTCGTACTTGGCGCCCACGTCGATACCGCGCGTCGGCTCGTCGAGGATCAGCAGGTCCGGGTCGGTGAACATCCACTTCGCCAGGACGACCTTCTGCTGGTTGCCGCCGGAGAGCTTGGAGACGCTCTCGTCGACAGTCGGGGCCTTGGTCCGCAACTCCTTGCGGTACGCCTCGGCCGCCTGGTACTCCTCGACCTCGTTCAGGACGCCGCGGTGGGAGATCTTGGACAGCTTGGCGGCCACCGTCGACGACTTGATGTCGTCGAGCAGGTTGAGGCCGATCGCCTTGCGGTCCTCGCTGACGTACGCGAGCCCGTTGTCGATCGCGTCCGCGACCGACTTCAGGACGATCTCCTTGCCGTCCTTGATGATCGTGCCCGACTCGTACACCCCGTAGGAGCGGCCGAACACACTCATCGCGAGTTCCGTGCGGCCCGCGCCCATCAGGCCGGCGAAGCCGACGATCTCGCCGCGGCGCACCACGAAGCTCTCGTCCTTGCAGACCTGGCGCTCGGCGGAGATCGGGTGCCGGACGTTCCAGTTGCGGACCTCGAAGAAGACCTCGCCGATGTTCGGGGTGTGGTCCGGGAACCGGCTGCCCAGCTCGCGGCCGACCATGCCCCGCACGATCCGGTCCTCGTCGACCCCGTCCGCCTTGACGTCGAGGGTCTCCACGGTCCGGCCGTCGCGCAGGATGGTGATCTGGTCGGCGATCGCCTCGATCTCGTTCAGCTTGTGCGAGATCATGATCGAGGTGATGCCGCGCGAGCGGAACCCCCGCAGCAGATCCAGCAGGTGCTTGGAGTCCGCCTCGTTCAGCGCCGCCGTCGGCTCGTCCAGGATGAGCAGCTTCACGTCCTTGGCGAACGCCTTGGCGATCTCCACAAGCTGCTGCTTGCCGACACCGATGTCCTTGATCAGGGTGTCCGGGTCCTCCTGGAGGCCGACCCGGGCCATCAGGTCCAGCGCCATCCGGTTGGCGGCCTTCCAGTCGATCGCGCCGTGCTTGCGCGGCTCGTTGCCGAGGAAGATGTTCTCGGCGATCGACATGCCCGGGATGAGCGCGAGCTCCTGGTGGATGATCACGATTCCGGCGTTCTCACTGGCCCGGATGTCGGAGAACCTGCTCTCCGACCCCTGGTAGATGATCTGGCCGTCGTAGCTTCCGTACGGGTAGACCCCGCTGAGGACCTTCATCAGCGTGGACTTGCCCGCACCGTTCTCGCCGCAGATGGCATGGATCTCGCCGGCGCGAACCACCAGGTTGACGTCGGAGAGGGCCTTGACTCCGGGGAACTCCTTGGTGATGGAGCGCATCTCAAGGAGGGTCGGCACGTCGTTCATCGCTCGTACCACCTCGCCAACGTCATCGTTGCCTCCGGAAGGTTGAACCTTCACTCGGTTTTGTTGTTGACGGCAACGTATTGCGGCGAACAGCCCATCCGCAAGGCGAGGGCCTGTTGAAAATGTAACAATCCGGCAATATAGACGCAGCAGAGTGTTCGCCAGTCACAGCCGCCCCCGCAGCCCCTCGTGGCACCATGGCCTGTCGGTGGCAACGTTGTCAAATGCGGGACCGAAGGATGATCGTCTCCGGTCGCTGCCACCAGGCCCGCCACCAGGCACGATCCCCGCCGGCCGGACGAAGCGCGACCTACCCGCGAGTACGCCGCCATCGAGCGATCGTGATCGCGCGGCGCCGCCGGCACCGCCCCCAGGGGGCGACGACCACCCTCGGCCGGCGGTGTGACCCACGCCTCCCACGGCGGGGCGGATCGACGACGGTGATCTCGTCACGCGCACCACCAGGGAGGCTGAACGTCCCTTACGTGCGGATCAGGTCCAAACGGCACGATCCGCCGGCCGGTCAGCTCGGGCGCAGCACCGCCTTGATCACCCCGTTCTCCCGACGGTCGAAGCTGCGGTACAGCTCCGGCGCGTCCGCGAGGGTGCCGTGGTGGGTCACGATCACCCCGGGCCGGGCACGACCCGCGACGACCAGGTCGCGCAGCAGCACGGCCACGGTGTCGCCGGCCTGGACTCCGGCGAGGGTGGCCGCGGCGTGCCAACCGGTGACGAACGCGTCGGCGAGCAGCACGAAGTCGTCCTCGTGCGCGTCACCCGGCTCCCCCGGGACGGGCACGCAGTTCGCGTCGGCCCACGGCACGCGCAGCAGGTCGGCCTGGGCGCCCCGGTACGCGCCCATCCCGGCGTAGCCGTACGCGGCGCCCGGCCCCTCGGCCCGGGCCCGCAGGCAGGCTGCCGAGAGCCCGCGGGCGCACATCACACAGGTGCCGCAGAACAGGTGGGTGGGGATCACCACGCGGGTGCCCGGACGCACGGTCTGCACCGCCGAGCCGACCTCCTGCACCACGCCCAGCGGTTCGTGACCGAGCACCAGCCCGGGGTCGGCGCCGGTGCGCCCGTCGTACATGTGCAGGTCGGTGCCGCACAGCGCGGTGGAGGTAACCCGCACGAGCGCGTCGGTCTGCGCCTCCAGCGTCGCGTCGGGCACCTCCCGCACCGCGACGGTCCGGACGTCCGCGTAGACGACGGCTCTCATCCCGACCCCCTTCCGGTGGTGGAGTGTCGGTCTTCCCCCGGTCGGGTCGTTCATGCTGTCGCGATGTCGGGCGGCAGGCGGGCCGGTCAGCCCATCGAGCGGACCCGGTCGGCCTCGATGGTCAGGATGATCCGGACCTGGTCGCGGCCGCCGAACCACGGGTACGGCCCATCGAGGTAGCGCTGGGCCAGCCGCTCGATGTGCTCGGCTGCGCCCTCGGTGCTCAGGTCGACCACCCGGCCCCGGACCTCGTGGTAGCGGCCCGGCTTGTCCGGGTCGGAGATCGCCACGGCGACCCGGGGGTCCCGGCGGGCGTTGCGCGTCTTCTGGTGCGTCTCCACCGTGTTGATCAGGATGTGCGTGCCGTCGGTGTCCACCCATGTCTGGGTGAGCTGCGGCGAGCCGTCCGGCATCAGCGTCGTCAGGTAGCAGGTGCTCGGCGCGCGCAGCAGGGCGAGCAGGTCATCGGGCAGGTTCACGTGCCGGTCCTTTCCGGTGGCGTCCAACCTCGCGTTGGTCGCCCGGCAACAGTCGCACGTCGTGATCGAGGCCCCGGCGGCGCCCGGGGCGCGACGTAGCATCGGCGAGGCACGATGTCAGGCGTACCACGTCACCGACCGGATCGGGCACCCTCGACATGACGACCGAGCAGACCGCCGCACCACCGCGTACCGGCGTCGCCATCGTGGCCGACGGCCTGGGCCAGAGTGTCCGAGGTGGACAGCGCATCCTGGACGACATCTCCCTGACCATCGCGCCGGGCGAGCTGGTCGCGATCATCGGGGTCAGCGGCGCCGGCAAGACCACCCTGCTGGAGACGCTGGCCGGCGTCCGCCGACCGGCTGCGGGCACCGTGGCGTACGACGGCAGCGCCGCGCCGGGCGCGGTCGGCTTCGTCCCGCAGGACGACATCATCCACCGCGAGCTACCGCTGGCCCGCACCCTGCACTACGCGGCCCGGCTGCGCCTGCCCTCCGGGACCGGCCCGGCCGAGGCGTCGGGTCGGGTCGCCGCGGTGCTCGCCGACCTGCGGCTCACCGAGCGGGCCGACGTGCCGGTGGGCCGCCTCAGCGGCGGTGAGCGCAAGCGCGCCAGCATCGCCGTCGAGCTGCTGACCCGACCCGGCGTGTTCTTCCTCGACGAGCCCACCTCCGGGCTGGACCCGGCGATCGCCGTGGAACTGCTCGGGGTGCTGCGTACCCTCGCCGACGCCGGGACCACTGTCGTGCTCACCACCCACCAGATCACCGACGTGGACCGTTGCGACCGGGTCGTCGTGCTGACCCGCCAGGGCCGGTTGGCCTACGCCGGCACGCCCGCCGCCGCCCGGGAGTTCTTCGGCCTGCGGTCCTTGGCGGAGGTGCACCTGCGGCTTGACGAGGAGTCCGACCCGGCCGGGTGGCCCGAGCGCTTCGCCGCGTACCGCGACGCCGACCGGGCCGCCGACACGGTCGACCCGGGCCCGGCCGGCCCGCCCCGCGCTGCGAGCGATCCGGGCACCACGGAGCACCCGGGCGGGACCGACGACCCGGGCGGGAGTGCCGCACGGCGGGTCGGCCGGTTGCGGCAGTGGATGCTCCTCGCCGCGCGCAACGCGGAGATCGTCGCCCGCAACCGGCTGACGCTGGCGATCCTGCTCGGCTCGCCCCTCATGGTGCTCGGCATGTTCGCGCTGCTGTTTCGCCCCGGTGCCTTCGACCCGGCGAACCCCCGCCCGACCGTCACCGTGATGATCCTGTTCTGGATCGCGTTCGGCGGCTTCTTCTTCGGGTTGACCTACGGGCTGCTCCAGATCTGCACGGAGTTGCCGATCCTGCGTCGGGAGCGGCTTGCCGGTGTCCGGCTGCTCCCGTACCTGCTGGCGAAGGTCGCGGTGCTGCTGCCGCTGCTCGCCCTGGTGGATCTGGCCCTGCTCGGGGTGCTGCGGGGCATGGACCGGCTGCCCCCGGTCGACGGCGGCGACTTCGCGGCCCTGTACGCGACCCTGCTGCTCTCCTCGGCGGCCGCGCTCGCGCTCGGCCTGCTCTGCTCGGCGGCCGTCTCCGACGCGGCCCAGGCGACGCTCATGCTGCCGATGCTGTGCTTCCCGCAGGTGCTGTTCGTCGGGGCGATCCTGCCGGTGCCGGCCATGGCGACCGGCGGCCGGTGGCTCAGCTACGCGATGTCGAACCGGTGGGCGTTCGAGGGGCTGGGGCACACCGCCGGGGTGGAGCGGCTGTGGCGCGACGGCGGCTCGCCGCTCGGCCCGCCGCTGTTGCAGACGTACGGCGACAGCTTCTCCCGGCCGATCTTCCTCGACTGGCTGGTGCTCGGCGGGTTCGTGCTGCTCTTCCTCGCCGCCGCGTGTGCGGTCCTGGAGCGCCGGGAGGCCCGCCGTGCGTCCTGAGCACGCACCTTTCCCCTCACCTGCGGCGCTGCCCGGGTACGCCGACACCGCCCGGATCGACGAGCTGCGCGCCACCGAGTACCAGCACCTCGACCGGCACGGCCAGGTCTACCTCGACTACGCCGGCGCCGGGGTGACCGCGCAGGCTCAGGTGCGGGCGCACCACGACCGGCTGCTGGCGAGCCTCTACGGCAATCCGCACTCGGAGAGCCCCACCAGCGTGGCGGCCGGGTCGCTGGTGGAGTCAACCCGGCGGGCGGTGCTCGACTTCTTCCACGCCGACCCGGCCGAGTACGCGGTGGTCTTCACCCCGAACGCCAGCGGCGCCTGTCGACTGGTCGGCGAGGCGTACGACTTCGGCCCGGCCGCGCCGTTCGCGCTGACCTGGGACAACCACAACTCGGTCAACGGCATCCGGGAGTACGCCCGGGCTGCCGACGCGCCGGTGCGGTACGTGCCGCTGAGCGGGCCGGAGCTGCGGGTCGCCGAGTCCGACCTGGTCACGGTGCTCGACGCCGGGCGGCGGGGGCGGTCCGGTCGCCGTGGACTGTTCGCGTACCCGGCGCAGAGCAACTTCTCCGGCGTGCAGCATCCGTTGGACTGGGTCGAGCTGGCCCACCGGCACGGCTACGACGTGCTGCTGGACGCCGCCGCGTTCGCCGCGACGAACCGGCTGGATCTGCGTGCCGTCCGACCCGACTTCGTCTGCCTGAGCTGGTACAAGCTCTTCGGCTACCCGACCGGCGTCGGCGCGCTGCTGGCCCGCCGCGACGCGCTGGCCCGGCTGCGCCGGCCGTGGTTCGCCGGCGGCACCATCCGCGCGGTCAGCGTGCAGGGCGACTGGCACCGCTCGATGGACGACGAGTCGGCGTTCGAGGACGGCACGCTCAACTTCCTGAGCATCCCGGATGTCGAGTTCGGGCTGCGGTGGCTCGACTCGATCGGCGTGGACCTCGTGCACACCCGGGTGGGTCTGCTCACCGAGTGGCTGCTGGGCCGCCTGTCCGCGCTGCGGCACCGCACCGGCGAACCGTTGGTGCGGGTGTACGGACCGACGACGGGCGTGGGTCGGGGCGGCACCGTGACGTTCAACGTCCTGCGCCCGGACGGGTCCCCGGTGGACGAGCGACTTGTCGCGCGGGAGTCCGCCGCGGCCGGCTTCTCGCTGCGGACCGGCTGCTTCTGCAACCCGGGGGCCGGTGAGGGCGCGTTCGAGATCAGCGGGACCTCGTTGCGGCGAGGGCTGCTCGCGCGGGTCGACACGATCGATGAGTACCTCGGCGCGCTGCGGCTGCCGACCGGCGGCGCGGTCCGGGTCTCGTTCGGCCTGGCCTCCAACGCCTCCGACGCGCAACGCTTCCTCGCCTTCGTCGAGGCGTCCTACCTCGACCGGGAGGTCGGCGCCGAGCCGCCGCTGCCTCCCCGCCTGCGCTGCTGACGCGCCCGCGGGCTAGACGGCCTGCGGCACCGACGCCGGGCGGTGCTTGATCTCCTCCATGAACGCGAAGCGGGCGGTCAGTTCGGCGAGCGTCAGCCCGGCCCGCCAGGCCGCGGCCACCTGGACGACCTGGACGAGGTCCATGCAGTCACCGCGCGCGAGAACCTCGCCCGCGGACCGGAGGTCGATCATGAAGTATCGGGCCTGCGAACCCAGCCCGATGCAGACCACACCCTGATCGGAGTGCAGCTCGGCGCAGGTGAACCGGGCGCGCCCCTGCTCGGGGGCGGTCACCCGCCCGACGTCGAGCTGGTGGTGGGCAGCGGTCTCGATGAGCGCGGGAGCGAGGCCACCCCGCTCGACCAGGTCCGGGTAGAGGCGCACACCCAGCGCCGTCGACGCGTCGCTCATGACTGACTCCCACTTCCTTGTGACAGAGACCAGCAGCACGCAGGTTACGGGGAGGTTTCCTGCGGACCTCGTCATCCTGTCCCGCGTGGACGCTCCACGGCAATAGGAAGGGTCGATTCGACCGCTATCGAGGGGTGCGATCAGGCGGTAACGGACCGTCGTCGCATTGGAAACACTCTTGACAGAAATTCCCCATATCGACATGCTTCGCTTTAGAGAGCGCTCTCCGAGACTCTCCGACGCGCCGCCTCCGCCACCCACCTCGCTGAGGAGCCTCCCGTGTTCACAGCCCGCCCCCCATCCCGCCTGCGTCCCCTCGTCCTCGCGGCGGTCGCCCTCGTCACCACCCTCGCCTCCCTCACCCTCCCGGGACAGTCCGACCGGGCCGAGGCCGCCATCGGCCCGCTCACCTGGCAGGACGAGTTCAACGCCCCGGCCGGCACGCCCGTCGACCAGAACAAGTGGCGCTTCGACATCGGCGGCGGCGGCTGGGGCAACAACGAGCGGCAGTACTACACCAACAGCACCAGCAACGCGGTGCACGACGGCCAGGGCAACCTCGTCATCACCGCCCGCCGGGAGAACCCGGCCAACTACCAGTGCCACTACGGTCGCTGCGAGTACACCTCGGCCCGGCTGCTGACCGCGGCGACCTTCACCCAGACGTACGGCCGCTTCGAGGCCCGTATCAAGATCCCGCGCGGCCAGGGCATCTGGCCGGCGTTCTGGATGCTCGGCACCGGCGGCGGGTGGCCCGACGCCGGCGAGATCGACGTCATGGAGAACATCGGCCGGGAGCCGAACACCGTCTACGGCACGGTGCACGGGCCTGGCTACTCCGGTAGCGGCGGCATCACCGGCAGCCGGACCCTCGGCAGCCCGCTCGCCGACGGCTTCCACGACTACCGGGTGGACTGGGAGCCGGGTGCGATCACCTGGTACCTGGACGGGGTGCAGTACCACCGGGTCGACCCCGCCCGACTCGGCGGCAACCGGTGGGTGTTCGACCACCCGTTCTTCATGATCCTCAACGTGGCGGTCGGCGGTAACTGGCCCGGCTACCCGGACGGCTCCACCCAGTTCCCGCAGCAGATGCTTGTCGACTACGTCCGGGTGTCGAGCTACACCTCCGGCGGCGGCGACCCGGCGCCCGGCACCACCCGGATCCGGGGAGCGCAGAGCGGGCGCTGCATCGACATCCCGAGCGCCAACCCGGTCGACGGCGCCAAGCTGCAGATCTGGGACTGCAACACGACCGCGGCGCAGGCGTGGACGTTCGCCTCCGACGGCACCGTGCGGGCGATGGGCAAGTGCATGGACCCGGCCTGGGCCGGCACCGCCAACGGCACCGAGGTCAACCTGGTCAGCTGCAACGGCAATCCGGCCCAGCGCTTCACGCTCAACGGCGCGGGCGACCTGGTCAATCTGAGCGCCAACAAGTGCGTGGACGTCCGGGACGCCAACCCCAACAACGGCGGCAAGCTGCACCTGTGGGACTGCCTCGGCGCGGCCAACCAGAAGTGGTCCCGCTTCTGACGAGGCCGGCACGCGGCGGTGGGCCGTCCGGAGCGGTTCCCGGACGGCCCACCGCCGCGTGCGACATCTCCGCCCACCGGGTCAGCCTGATTCGGTCGATGGACCGGGCGACCACAAACCCGACCGCTATGTTCGGTTTAATCCAGATATAGCCGTTACGGGAGTGAGCCCATGTCGCACCACCTTGACACCCCCCTCGCCGCCCAGGGCGGTCAGCTCTACATCGACGACCTGTACGTCTTCAACGGCGAC
Organism: Micromonospora sp. NPDC049580; assembly: GCF_040675595.1. Lineage (NCBI taxonomy): Bacteria > Bacillati > Actinomycetota > Actinomycetes > Micromonosporales > Micromonosporaceae > Micromonospora > Micromonospora sp. NPDC049580. The sequence continues at coordinate 10,556 of NZ_JBFAPG010000047.1, read as the reverse complement.
CGCACCACCGTGTTCGTCATGGACGTCAACAGCTCGGTGACCAAGGCCGACATCAAGCGCGGCTTCCACGCCGAGGCCCGCTACGAGTTCAAGATTCACTTCAACGGCTCGGACCTGGAGGAGCTGGCCTACCGATTCGCGTTCGGCGAGCCGGACGGCAACGCCACGCAGACCCTGGAGCTGTACGAACTCACCGGCGCGGACGCCCGCGACGACGCCGCCATGGGAACCCCCATCGCCCAGGGCAGGACCGGCGAGGTGACGACCGGGCAGCGCGTACGGATCTGGGCGGGCCGGATCACCGACCCGTTCTACGTCGACCTCGACGAGCTCGCCACGATCAACGGGGCGGTCAAGAACGGCGCGCGGGTGGACCGCTCGGCGTGGCGGGTCGACCAGGCCAAGAACAGCTTCGCCGGCACCACAGTCGAGTCGATCGTCCTGGAGGTCTCCCACGACGAGCCGCTGCTGCGCGAGGGCACCGAGATCGGCGTCTGGTGTCGGACCCTGCTGGCCACCGACGCGGGCGGGTGGCGGCAGATCAACCGCGCGGGCCACCCCATGATGTGGCCCATCTTCTGGCCGCACGACACCGACTTCTCAGACCCGGCGAACTTCCGGCACCCCAGCCAGGACCTGCCCGAGGACGGGAAGGAGATCGCCACCGCGGTCGCCGGGGTCGTCGCGGCGAACGGCACCGCACCGGACCCGCAGGCGTACGGCTGGAGCGTCGCCCGGCAGCTCTACCCGGACGTGCTCTCGTACACCGTCGGTACGGCCGCGAACTACGGCTTCGCGGTCCGCAACGGCCGCACCATGGCCGACAACGCGCCCGAGGTGATGTTCTCCCTGGTCCTCAACACCGGCACCACCTCGGGCCTCACGCCCGACGTCACGAAGGCCGCCCGCGCCGACGCGTTCCCGTACGTGGTGCCGGCCTGACCCGCATCCCATGGGCGATTCACGACGACGCGCCTAAAGCGGACCGACCTCCTCGGTCACGCCGAAGAGGTCGGTCCGCAGGCGGTGCGGCGGTCAGCCCGCGATGTCCCGTGGGTCGCGGCTGCGCGGGTACGTGTTCTTCTCCCCGATCGTGCCGTCCTGCTTCTTGATCACGTGCTCGACGCCCCGGTCGGCTGCCATCTCGCGCCCCTGCGCCTGCGCGTCGGCCTTGGAGTCGTGCGTGCTGCTGGCCCGATCGTTGCCCTCCGGACGGTTCTTCCACTGCCCGTCTTCCTGGTACGTGTCGACGTCACCCTTGACCATCGCCGGCTCCTTCCCTGCGTCCGAACTGTCACCAGTCCAGTGCCCCGAGCCGTGGTGGACAAACCCGTGGTCCTCAGGAGACGGCCGGGCAGTTCTCGCTCACCCGCCGAAGCATCTGTTCGCGTTCGTCGGTGGTGATGCCCGACGGCGTACCGCCGAAATGGGTCTCGACCTTGTCCCAGCCGCGTCGCTGCTCGTAGTGCAGGTGCGGAGCGCCGGAGTCGCCGGTGCTGCCGAGCCGCCCGATCTGCTCACCCTGGGCGACCTTCTGACCGACCTCGACCAGCGGCGGTTCGAGCAGGTGCAGGTACTGCGTCTCCCACTTGCCACCGTGATCGATCTTCACCCAGTAGCCGCCGCCGCGACCGCGCGGGCCTTCCGGATTCTCCGGCGTACGCCCACCCAGTGAACCGTTGATGCCCGCCACGGTGACCGTGCCGCCGTAGGACGCGAGCACCGGGCGCCCCCACGCCTCGCCCTCGGTGGGGAACAGGTCGACGTCGAAGTCGTCGTGACCGGGGTAGGTGCTGAGCTGCCACGTCTCACCGCAGGCGACCGGCATCTGAAAGAGCGGACGGGGACCGGCCGGCCGCAGCAACGGCACGACCACCACGGCGACGCCCAGCACGGCCGCCGCCACGACGAGCGCGAGAAGGACGGGGATCAGCCGGCGGCGGATGCGGCGGTGGCTGCGGGCTCGGGTGGGGCGGCCGGTCGTCACCGGCCCGAGCATGGCAGACGCCGGCAACGCCGCGATCGCGGGTCGCGCTCATACCCAGGTGACATTGCAGTTGCATCGTAAAGGGGCTACGGTGGTTGCGATGCAGTCGCATTGCAACTGGGGAGGCGGCATGTCCGTTATCGCGTTGTCCGAGGTGACCGCCGAGATGGTCGACCTGGTCGGTGGCAAGGCAGCCGGGCTGGGCGAGTTGATCCGGCGCGGCGAACGCGTCCCCGAGGGTTTCTGCGTCACCGCCGAGGCCCATCGGCGGGGCGTCGTCCCGGCGGCGGAGATCATCGCCGCGTACGAGCGACTCGGGGCCGGCCCGGTGGCGGTGCGCTCCAGCGCCACCGCCGAGGACCTGCCGGACGCCAGCTTCGCGGGACAGCAGGACACCGTCCTCAACGTCACGGGCGGCGCCGAGTTGATCGCCGCGATCGGCCGGTGCTGGGAATCGCTGCACAGCGACCGGGCGACCGCCTACCGCGAGGCCCGCCACATCGAGCACCGCGAGGTGCGGATGGCGGTCATCGTGCAGCGCATGGTCACGCCCACGGCGGCGGGGGTGCTCTTCACCGCCAACCCGCTGACCGGCTGCCGCGACGAGATGGCGGTCGACGCCGCGCCGGGTCTCGGCACCACAGTCGTGGACGGCGCGACGGCCGTCGACCACTACGTCCTCGACGGCGTCGCGCGGGACGACACGGGGTGCCTGACCGCCGCGCACCTGGAGCGACTGCGGGCCACCGGTGAACGGTTGCAGGACCACTTCGGCTGCCCGCAGGACGTGGAGTGGGCGATCGCCGCGGACGACGTGCTGTGGTTGCTGCAGTCGCGCCCGATCACCAGCCTGTTCCCCCTGCCACCGGCCACCGGCAAGCCCCTCCCCCGCGTCTTTCTGGAGTTCGGCCACGTCCAGGGCATGCTGCAACCGGTCACCCCGATGGGCATGGCGACCCTGCGGGCGCAGATCACCGCGATGCTCGCGGCGCTCGGCGTCCGGGTGGAGATCGTCGATATCGGCGGCCGCCTCTACGGCGACCTGACCGACCTGGCCAGGAGCCGGTCGTCCCGCAGACGGCTGGTCAAGCTCATGGCTGTCGACTTCGGCCCCCGGGCACAGGCGGTTATGCAGCACGTCCTGGCGGATCCGCGATTCGCCCCGACCAGCGGCGGCACCGGACGCGGTGCGGGACAGGGTGCGGCGTCGCTGCGGACGGCCGGCCGCGCGGTGGTGGGGATCGTACGCGCGCTGGCGCGCCCGGACGCCGCACGGATCCGGATGTTCGAGGCGATCGAGCAGCTCAGAGTCCGGTCGGTCGCCACCGACGACCTGCGGACCGCGGCCGACCGGCTGCGCTTGCTCGAAGCGCGCGACGACAGGGACGACAGGGACGACAGCGACGCCATCATGTGGCCGATCGTCGCCGGGATGCTCGCCGCCGCGATGCCGGCCACGCTGCTCAAGGGTGTCGCCGACCCGGGCGAGATCCACGCCGTGCTCGGCGGGATGCCGCACAACGTCACCATCGAGATGGACCTGGCGCTGTGGCGGCTCGCCCAGGGCGTGGGTGAGCACCGACGACTCCTGCTCGACACCCCACCGGACGAGCTGGCCGCCCGCCACCTGGCCGCAACGCTGCCCGACATCGGCATGGCCGACTTCCTGAACGCGTACGGCCACCGCGGTGTCGCCGAGGTCGACGTCGGCGTGCCGCGCTGGGCCGAAGACCCCACACCGGTCTTCGCCGCGCTCGCCAACTACCTGCGTGTCACCGATCCGGGGCAGGGCCCCGACCAGCGCTTCCACCGCGCCGCGGCGGCGGCGGAGACGGCGCTGGGAGAGCTGGTCACGCGGACCCGTCGGCGGCGCCCGGTGCGCGGCCGGGTCGCCGGGTTCCTGCTGCGCCGGGCCCGTTCGTTGGCCGGCCTGCGCGAGGCCGGCAAGTTCGCCGGGTTGTACCCGCTGCGGGAGAGGCGCCGACAACTGCTGCTCATCGGGGCGGACCTGACCGGCGCCGGGCTGCTGGAACAGCCGGACGACATCATGTTCCTGACCCTCGACGAGGTGCGCGCCGCCGTACACCAGGATGTTGATCACCGCGGCGCCGTCGCGTCCCGGCGGGCCGTGCACCGCCGGGAGCTGCGTCGCCGGTCGGTGCCGGTGGCGTTGCTGTCCGACGGCACCGACGTCGAGACCGTCCTGCCGGCGGCGTCCGCCCTGGACGGGACGCTCGTCGGCGTGGGGGCGTCCGCAGGTCGGGTCACCGGCCCGGCCCGGGTCGTCCGCGACCCGGCCACCGCCCACGTCGAGCCCGGCGACGTCCTGGTCGCCGCGACCACGGATCCCGGTTGGACCCCGCTGTTCCTCACCGCCGCGGCGCTGGTCACCGAGACCGGCGCGATCATGGCGCACGGCCCCACGGTGGCCCGGGAGTACGGCATTCCCGCCGTCATCTGCGTGCCGGACGCCACCCGGACGATCTCCACGGGGCGGCTCGTCACCGTCGACGGCGGCGCCGGCGTCGTGACCGTCCACTGACCACCACCTGAACCCCGAGGACGACGAGATGACCGACACGAGGACGCCGACCAGGGCGGGAGTGGGACCGCTGTTGCGTCGGGCGGCCGTGGCCGAGGCCGCGATGTGGCGCAGCCTCTACGTGTGGGCGCGGCGTCGTCCACTGCCGTTGGGGCCCGGCGGCGAGGCGTTCGGCTACCTCGGCGTGGTCAAGCCGATCCTCGGCATCTTCATCGCCCTGTCGGTCGTCGAAATCCCGATCTTCGACCTGATCGTCACCCACGTGGTTCCGTGGCGGCCGGCCCGCTGGATCGTGCTCGGCCTGGGCATCTGGGGCGTGCTTTGGATGGTCGGTCTCTACGCCAGCATGACCATTCATCCACACGTCGTCGGTGACCACGGCCTGCGGGTGCGGGTCAATTCGGGCATCGACATCTGGATCCCCTGGGCAGACGTCGCGGCGCTGCGCAAACGCCACCGCTCACTGCCCTCCAGCAGGGCCGTCCAGGTCGAGCAGGAGGGTGACCGGCGCGTCCTGCACCTCTCGGTCGGCAGTCAGACGAGCATCGACGTCCTGCTGCGCCGGCCGACGACCTTCGACCTGCCCACGGGCCGGTCCGCGCCGATGGACGAGCTGCGGCTGTACGCCGACGACCCCGACGGTCTGCTGCGCAGCGCCCGGGGCACGCCCGCGCCGGAGGCTGACCGCCGCACGACGGCGGCTCCCGGCCACCCACTGTGAAACGATCGAGGTCATGCCCAAGAAGGTCGATCACCAGCAGCGACGCACCCTCATCGCGGACGCGTTGATGCGGGTCGCCGCGGACCAGGGCCTGGAGGCGGTCAGCCTGCGCCACGTGGCCACCGAGGCGGGCGTGTCCGCCGGGATGGTCCAGCACTACTTCCGCACCAAGGACGAGATGATGGCCTTCGCGTTGAGCGTGGTCCGCGAACGCAGTCAGATCCGGGTCACCGAGGCGGTGGCGGGCCTGGGCGAGAATCCGTCCCCCCGGCTGCTGCTGCGCACGATGATCGCCGCGCTCCTACCGCTCGACGAGCACACCCGCGACGACGGTCGGGTGGCACTCGCGTTCCTCGCGTACACGGCGGTGCGGCCGTCGGCCGCGCCCAGCCTGCGCGAGGACACCGCCCAGCTCACCGCGTTCATCGCCAGCGTCCTGCCCGCCGGCCGTGGCGACGCCGCCGCGACGGGACTGCTGGCGCTGATGGAGGGGCTGGGCGTCCACCTGCTCGGTGGGCAGTACACCGCCGAGCAGGCCCTCGCCGCCCTGGACGCCCACCTCGACCTGCTCTTCGGCACACCGGCGACCACCTGAGCGTGTCTCCTCCAGGATTGCGCCATCTGGACGGCCGTGGCACTGTGCGGAACGTCGGTACCGGGAGGGGCGAGCGCGGATGTTGACTCTGCACAGGGTGTCGGTCGGCTACGGCGACATGCCCCCCGTCCTCCGGGACGTGTCGGTGACGGTCCGTCCGGGTCGGATGCTGGCGTTGACCGGTTCGTCGGGTGCCGGCAAGACCACCCTGCTCAACGCGATGGCCGGGCTGCTGCACCCGCGGGAGGGCACGGTGACAGTGGACGGGCAGGCGCTCCGCGACCGTGATCACGGGGTCGAGCACCGGATCGTCCTCGTCCCGCAGGACAACGGTCTGGCCCCGATCCTGACCGCGACCGAGAACCTGCAGGTCGCACTGGTCGCCAGCGGCGTGGCAGCGCCGGAGGCCCGCCAGCAGACCGCCGCGATGTTGGATCGGCTGGGCCTCTCCGGCCAGGCTGACCAGATGGTCGAGGAGCTGTCCGGCGGCCAGCAGCAACGTACGGCCATCGCTCGCGGTCTGGCGCTGCGCGGCGGCGTGCTGCTTGCCGACGAGGTGACCAGCGAACTGGACGCGGGCAATCGGCAGCGGATTCTGGATCTGCTGCACGACGAGGCTCGCCGGGGTGCGGCCGTCGTGTTCGCCACCCACGACCCGGAGGTGGCCGCCGCCTGCGAAGCGGAGCTTCACCTCGTCGAGGGCCGGGCGAAGATCGTCCGGAATTGAGGAACCTCCCGTAACCGGCAGGTCTCAGTCCACTCGCAGGGGACGGTGAGCGTAGGGCCTCGCCGATACCATCACCGTCAATGCTGACCATCATCTGGGCAGCGCTCGCGGCCCGCCGGGCGCAGGCCACGGCCGTGCTCCTGCTCGCGTTGCTCGCCAGTGCCGCCGCCGCGGCCGCACCGAGTTACGTCGCCGCAGCCGGGCAGGCCCTGTGGCGCTACGAACTGTCCACCGCGCAGCCGAACGAGCTCCGGGTGCGACTCGCCGAGCCCGTCGAATATCCGGGGATGCCCGGCGATCCCAACAGGACGCTGTTCGCGGGCAAGGTCCGGGAGTTGACGCCGGCTGGTTTCGACGTCGTCCTGGGCGCCCAGAGTGGCGGTGTCGCCGCCGGCCGTGCCGGCACGGTGACCTCGAACCTCACCTATCGGGCGGGGGTCTGCGAACGGGTCACCGTGACCGGCGCCTGCCCCCGGGCCACCTCGAGGGGTCAGCTCCCCGAGGTCATGGTCAGCACGCACACCGCGGCGCGGCTCAGTGTCGCCGTCGGGGATCAGTTCACGTTCGGCGCGGTGCCGGTGCGGGTGGCCGGCGTCTACCGACCGCTGGACGTGAAGGATCCGTTCTGGCTTGGCGAGGAGTTCATTCGGCCACCCGCTGCGGACTCGGCCAGCGGGTCGATCCCGGGCAGCGCCGAGGACGCCATCTTCAGCGCCGAGTCCGCACCCCTCGTCGACGATCAGGCGATCCTGTTCCGATCGACGGCTGATCTCTACGCCACCGAGCAGTTGTTGGACAGCCGATCGATACCGGACCTGCAGGCGACGCTCGCGGTGCTGAAGCGCGACGGGGGCCGTGCGGGTTACGGGGCCGGCACCAGCCTGCCCGGCCTGTTGGATCGCGTCACGCTGCAACGCGGGCAACTGGCCGACGGCGTGGCGCTGGGCGCGGGGCTGCTCGTTCTGCTCTGCTGGCTGGTCCTCTTCGTCGCGGTCGGTTCGGCGGCGGACCAGCGGCGACCGGAGCAGGGCCTGCTCCTGCTCCGTGGCGTGCAGCGCCGACGCCTGTGGGCGCTGGCGATCGGCGAGCACGCCGTGCCCGTCCTGGTCGCGATTCCCCTCGGCTGCCTGGCCGGTCTGGGCGCCGCCACACTGCTCGCCGCGCACACCCTCCCGACCCACGTCGACGTCGCGGTGGACGCGACCACGATCGGATTCGCCACCATCGGCGCCGTCGGCGCGTTCGCCGCGGTGCTGCTGGCCCAGGCTCGGATGATGTCCGCGCCGGTCGTCGACCTGCTGCGCCGGGTGCCGGCACGGGTACGAGGGTGGCGGGCGACCATCGGCGACGTCGTCGCGGTGTCCATCGCCGTGGCCGCCGTGGTGCAGTTGCGCTCCGGCGGATCGCCCAGTGGCCTGGCGCTGGTGGCGCCGGTCGCCGGAGCGCTCGCCGCAGGTGTGCTGCTGGCGCGGATCGCGATGATCGCCGGTGCCGCGGTGGGTGCGGCGCTGCTCGCGCGCGGCCGGACAGCGGTCGGCCTCGCCCTGGTGCAGGTGGCCCGGCAACCACGGTTCCGCCCGCTGATCGCCTTGCTGACCGTGGTCGTCGCCATGCTCGCTTTCACCGTCGCGACGAGCGAGGTCGCTTCGGCCGCCTACCGCGACCGGGCGGTCGTCGAGGTCGGCGCGCCCCGCGTCGTCGAGGTCGACGCGACGTCGCGCTCACACCTGTTGACCGCCGTGCGGGCGGTTGATCCCGAGGGCAGATTCGCAATGGCCGCGGTGGTGTCGGGTTCCCCCGCCGCAGCCGGCACACCGCTGTTGGCCGTGGACTCGGACCGGCTCGCGACGGTGGCCGCGCCGCATCCGTCCTACGGCGCGTCCCTGGCGGACATCGCCCGAGACATCCACCCGCCCGCACCGGGGACACCGGTGCGGCTGCGGGGTGGACAGCTCATCATGGCGCTCTCCGCCGACTTCAACGCCGAGGTCTTCGCCGGAAATCGGGTCCGCCTCGCGATCACGATCTCCGGGAGGAACGGCACCCGGGTGGTCCTCCCCCGCGACGACATCAAGCCCGGCCGGAGGGATTACGTCCTCCAGGTGCCCGAGTGCGCGCAGGAATGTCGGCTGGTCAAGATCGAAATCGAAGCTCCCGTGGTGTCCGGGCAGCTCAAGGTCCAGTTCGAGGAATTGCGTGCCGCCGACGGCGACGGCCAGGGCGAGACGGTCGTGCTGACCGGCGCGCAGCTCGCCGATCCGCAACGGTGGCGGCTGCTCGATCCGGTTGACACGTTCCTCGGCGCCGCGAGCGGGCCGAAGGCGGCGCTGGCCCTCGAGATCGCGGAGAACCGGCGGTCGAAGCCGGCCGGCGTCGGTGTCGTCGATGCGCCGTTCCCGCTGCCCGTCTACCTGACCCGGTCGAAGGAAACGGCGGTCGGCGGCTCTCACCCGTACGACGGTGTCGACGGGACACCGACCAACGGATCGGTTCGAGGTCTGGTCGACCGCCTGCCGCGGCTCGGCGGATCCGGGCTCATCGTCGACCTGGAGTACGCGGACCGACTCGCCGTCGCCAGCCAGAACGGCAGCGAGGAGGTCTGGTTGGCTCGGTCGGCTCCCGCGGACATCCTCGACCGGCTTCGCGCACAGGGTCTGGTCGTGCGGAGCGACCGGACGGTCGCCCAGGTACGGGAGGGTTTCGATCGGCAGGGAGCGGCGTTGGCCCTGCGTTTCAACGTGTTCGCCGCGCTGGCCGGCGTGCTGATCGGGGCGGCCGGCATGGTGGCGACGGCTTCCGCCGACCAACGCGCCCGGGTGACCATGCTGGTGGCGCTCCGCCGGCAGGGCTTGCCGCCACGCGCCGTGCGCGGCGGTTACGGGTGGCCGGTCGTGTTCGCGGTGGGGTCGGGTGCACTCGTCACCCTGGTGATCTGGCTCCTCACCCGGAACGGGCAGCGTCTGTTCAGCGACGGCCGCTCACCGGTCCCGTTACCTGACTGGCCGGACGTCGGCCGGCTGCTGTTGTTCGCGGTGCCAGCCGTCATCGTGTTCGCCCTCACGGCGATCGTGCTCGGTCGGATCGTCGCCGCCTCGGTGCGCCGCCGGAGCGGTCGATGACCGCCGCGCGGCAGGACGCGCCGGAGACCCCCGCAGAGCCGGCCGGGGGTGTGGCCGTCACCTGCCACCGGCTGATCCACATCTACCCCACCGCCACCGGTGACGTCGTCGCTCTCTCCGGCGTGGACCTGAACATCGCGGCCGGCGAGATGCTGGCGCTGGTGGGTCCGTCCGGCTCCGGCAAGTCCACGCTGGTGGCGATTCTCGGTGGGCTCATGCAACCCTCCGCCGGGCGGGTCTACGTGGGCGACCACGAGCTGTCCCGGCTCTCGGCCAAGGGCCTGGCCGCCCTGCGCGGGGCCACGGTCGGCACGGTGCTCCAGGGCGCCGAACGCAACCTGCTGCCGTACCTGTCGCTGTCGGACAACATCTGGTTGGCGCAGCGACCCGCGGCCCGCCTGGCCGGACGCCGGCTCGACCCACCGGAGGCGATCCTGGAACTGGTCGGTCTCGGCGGCGCCGGCGCGCGGCGGGTGAGCGACCTGACCCCGGGGCAGCGCCAGCGGGCCGCTCTGGCGCAGGGGCTCGCCGCCGGGCCCGGCCTGCTCCTGGTCGACGAGCCCACAAGTCAGCTCGACCAGGCCGGTCGCGACGACGTGCTCGCGGCGCTGGCCACTGTCAACGCGCAGCGGGGCACCACAGTGGTCGTGGTGACCCACGACGGCGAGGTGGGTGCCCGGCTCGGCCGAGCGGTCACCATCCGCGACGGCCGGGTCGGCGCCGAGGGGCGTAACGGCCGGGACTTCGCCGTGGTGGCCGGTGACGGCACGATCCAGTTGCCGCCCGAGACGTCGGCGGCCTTCCCGGCCGGCACGTTGTTCGAGGTCGACCACAGCGACCGAGCGATCACCCTGCGCGCCGTGGC
>NZ_JBFAPG010000046.1:0-22367 GCF_040675595.1 Micromonospora sp. NPDC049580 | reverse complement strand
CAGCGACTCGCGGCGCAGCGCGAGCCGGTCGGCGATCGTGCCGAGCGCCTGCGCGGCCGGGGACTCCGGCTCGGCCAGCACGATCGGGGTGCCAGCGTCGCCGGCCTCGCGGACCCGGGTGTCCAGCGGGATCTGACCGAGCAGCGGCACCTGGGCGCCGATGGTCCGGCTCAGCGACTCGGCGACAGCCGTGCCACCGCCGGCGCCGAAGATCTCCATCCGGGAGCCGTCCGGCAGCTCCAGCCAGGACATGTTCTCGATGACGCCGACCACCCGCTGGTGGGTCTGCAGGGCGATCGCACCCGCCCGCTCCGCCACCTCGGCGGCGGCGGTCTGCGGGGTGGTCACGATCAGGATCTCCGAGTTGGGCAGCAACTGGGCCAGCGAGATGGCCACGTCGCCGGTGCCCGGGGGCAGGTCGAGCAGGAGCACGTCCAGGTCGCCCCAGTAGACGTCGGCCAGGAACTGCTGCAACGCCCGGTGCAGCATCGGGCCGCGCCACACCACGGCCGCGTTGCCCGAGGTGAACATGCCGATCGAGATGACCTTCACGCCGTGCGACTGCGGCGGCATGATCATGTCTTCGACGCGGGTCGGTCGGCCGTCCGCGCCGAGCATCCGGGGCACCGAGTGGCCGTAGATGTCCGCGTCGACCACGCCCACGGAGAGCCCACGGGCGGCGAGCGCCGCCGCCAGGTTGACCGTCACGCTGGACTTGCCGACACCACCCTTGCCGCTGGCCACCGCGTACACCCGGGTGCGCGAGCCGGGCTGGGCGAACGGGATCACCGGCTCCTCGCTGGCGCCACCGCCGCGCAGCTGCGACTGCAGCGACTGCCGCTGCTCGGGGCTCATCACACCGAAGTCGATCTCCACGCCGGTCACGCTGGGCACCGCCGCGACGGCGGCGGTGATGTCCGTGCGCAGCTTGTCCTTGAGCGGGCAGCCGGCGACGGTGAGCAGCAGCTCGACGCGTACGACGCCGTCGGCGCCGACCGTGGCGGAGCGGACCATGCCCAGCTCGGTGATGGGCCGGCGGATCTCCGGGTCGTTGACGGTGGCCAGGGCGGCCTGGATCGCGTCCTCGACCGTGCTCACGGGTGCTGACATGCCCGCAATGCTACGTCGCGGGGCATCCGATCCGACCGCTGGCCGACAGTGGTGTGAGCCAAACGATGAGCGAACCCGAACCGCTGATCAGCGGTCGGGCCGGGCGTCGCGGGCGAAGTCCCCGTCCAGGTCGTCGCGCGGCTCGTCCAGACCCAGGCCGTCGGTCGCCCGCTGCGCGCGCCGCTCCTGCTGGCTGTCCTTCTCCTGCTGCCGGCGCTCCAGGCGTTGCCGGCGCTGCCCCGCCTCGTCCAGCTCCTCGGCCAGCCGGGTCAGCTCGGAACGGAGGAAGTCGCGGGTGGCCACCTCGCCGAGGGCGATCCGCAGCGCGGCGATCTCCCGTGCCAGGTACTCGGTGTCCGCCTTCTGGGCGGTGGCCCGCCGCCGGTCCTCCTCCAGCGCCAACCGGTCCCGGTCGGCCTGCCGGTTCTGGGCCAGCAGGATCAGCGGCGCGGCGTAGCTGGCCTGCAACGACAACACAAGCGTGAGAAACGTGAAGGTGTACGGGTCGAAGCGCAGCTCGGCCGGGGCGAGGGTGTTCCAGCCGAACCAGATCGCGATCACCACCGTCATGACGACGATGAAGTTCGCGGTGCCCATGCCCCGGGCGATGCCCTCCGACCAGCGACCGAACGCCTCCGCGTCGAACCGGGGGAGTTTGATGCCCCGGGGCTCGCGGGGCTGGTCGAGCCGCTCCGTGCGCCGCTGCTCAGCCACCGTCGCCGTCCAGCGCCGCGTCGGAGGTGCCCGGGGCGGCCAGGGCGTCCCGGTCGCGCCAGTCCCGGGGCAGCGAGTGGTCCAGTACGTCGTCGACCGTCACGGCGCCGACCAGCCGGTTGCTGCGGTCGATCACCGGCATGGCGACCAGGTCGTAGGTGGCCATCCGGCGGGTGATCTCCGGTAGTGGGGTGGTGGGACGCAGCGGGTCGATGTCGTTGACCACCACCTTGCCCAGCAGGTCGGCCGGCGGTTCACGCAGCAACGCCTGGAAGTGCACCATGCCCAGGTAGCGGCCGGTCGGGGTGTTCTGCGGGGCCCGGGTCACGAAGACCTGGGCGGCGACGGCGGGAGAGAGCTGCGGTTCCCGGATCCGCGCCAGCGCCTCGGCGACTGTGGCGTCCGGCGGCAGGATGACCGGCTCCGAGGTCATCACGCTGCCCGCCGTGCCCGGGGTGTACTTGAGCAGCTGCCGTACCGGGTCGGCCTCGTCCGGCTCCATCAGGTCCAGCAGCACGTCCTGCTCCGGTGGGGGCAGCTCGTTGAGCAGGTCCGCCGCGTCGTCCGGGTCCATCTCCTCCAGCACGTCCGCGGCCCGTTCCCGGTCCAGCGCGGCGAGGATCTCGACCTGGTCGTGCTCCGGCAGCTCGCTGAGCACGTCGGCCAGCCGCTCGTCGTTCAACGCCGCCGCGACCTCGTTGCGCCGCGCGTCGGGCAGGTCCTGTAGCGCGTTGGCCAGGTCGGCCGGGCGCATGTCCTCCAGGACGGCGAGCAGGTTCGCCGTACCCCGGTTGTCGGCGATGCCGCTGAGCCCGCGCACCCGGTCCCACTCGACCTGGTGCAGGTGGCCGCGGCGGGTGAGCCGGCCGGTCTGCTCGCGGACCGCGACCCGGCTGAGCGACCATTCGCCGCCGCGCGTGCACTCCATCGCGACGTCCACCACCGAGCCGGGCTGGCCGCCCGGTTCGAGCTGTACGCGCCGGTCCAGCAGCTCCTGGAGCACCAGCAGCTCGTTCGGGCGCTTCTCGAAGCGCCGCAGGTTGAGAGTGCCGGAGCCGAGGACCACCGCGTCCGCGTCGATCGAGGTGATGCGGTTGATGGACAGGAAGATCCGTCGGCGCATCGGCATCTCGGCGACCAGACCCACCACCTCGGGGGGCCGCTTGGTCGCCCGCAGCCGTGCCACGGCGTCACGGACCCGCCCCACCTGGTCGCCGTTCGGATCGAAGACGGCGACTCCGGCGAGGCGGGCGATGTAGACCCGGGTCGGCGTGCTCACGGGCACCAGCCTAAGCGCCTAGTGTTTATCAACATGTCGACCCTGGCCTACGAGATCGTGGACGTCTTCACCGACCGCCCGTTCGCCGGCAACCCGCTGGCCGTGGTGTTCGGCGCGGAGGCATTGGCCACCGAGCAGATGCAGGCGCTCGCGCTGGAGTTCAACCTCTCCGAGACGGTGTTCGTGCTGCCACCGACCCAGGTGGGGGCCACCTACCGGGCCCGCATCTTCACTCCGGCCGAAGAGTTGCCGTTCGCCGGGCACCCGAGTGTCGGCGCGGCGGTCACCGCGAGTCGGCGCGGAATGTTCGGTGTGGGGCAGGTCACCCAGGAGTGCGGCGCGGGTGTGCTGCCGGTCGAGGTCACCGCGACCGGGGCGACGCTCACCGGAGGCAGCCCCACCCTCGGCCCCGAGCTGGACCCGGAGCCGTTGCTGGAGATCGCCGGGCTGGTCGCGGACGACCATGACCATGCCGGGCCCGCCCCTCGGGTGGCCGGCTGCGGGCTGGAGTTTCCCTACCTGCCGGTCCGTCCGGATGCGGTGGCCAGGGCGCGGGTGAACCCGGCGGCAGCGGAACGGTACGGGGTGGCGCACGTCAGCGTCTTCTCCTGGGACGCCGGCACGCAAACCGCGCACGCCCGGGTCTTCGTGCCGGGGCTCGGCGTTCCGGAGGACCCGGCGACCGGCTCGGCGGCGCTCGGGCTCGGAGTCTGGCTGGTGGCGACCGGCCTGCTGCCGGGCGAGGGTCTGGCGCACTACGCGGTGCGCCAGGGCATCGAGATGAACCGCCCATCCGCGCTCGCCTGCACGGTGACCGCGGCGAACGGTGTGGCCGTCGGCGCGACAGTCGCCGGTCAGGTGATGCCGGTGGCCCGGGGCGAGATCGCCGTGCCGCCGTTCGTGGGCTGAGTGACGGTGCCGATGCGGGAGAATGCGGGTGTGACGGACGAGGATGCCTCCGGTGGCACGCCGCTGGTCGACGAGGCGATGAAGAAGGCCGCGGTGGCCTGGGTCAGCGTGTCCGGTGGCCCGGCGCTCGCGCTCTGGTGCGCGCCGCTGGAGGGCGCGCTCTTCGTGGTGAGCGGGCCGGGCGAGCAGGCCGCGCCGGGGCTGGCCGACGCGACCGAGGCGCAGGTCACCCTGCGCGGCGACCACGGAGGACGGATCGTCACCTGGCCGGCCCGGGTGACCCGGCTGGCACCGGGCACCGACGCGTGGGACACCACCGCGCCGCTGGTGGCGGCCAAGCGCCTGAACGCGCCCGGCCCGACCGCCGATCTGGTGGCCCGCTGGGCCGCCGAGGGTTGCGCGGTGAACCGACTCGTCCAGGCCGGCGAGCCGCTGACCGGCGCCGGCCTGCCGTCCGACTCGCAGGCCGAGCAGCCTCGGGAGACTCCGGCGGTCCGCGCCACCCGCAAGCCGTTCCGCCTGCACCGGGTCCGCCGCCGCTGACCGCCGCCCGGCCGGTCAGCCCGTCGGACCACCCACCCCGACGGCAGCGACCCCCACGGCGCTGCCCGCGAGGTCGAGCACCTCGCGCAGGGTGCCGAGCGTGCGGCCGCGCCAGTCCCGGTCCGCGTTGAACACCATGTGCTCGGCCAGGTCGGGCGCGGCCAGCCGCACGGCGGTCATCCCGGCCCGTTCGGCGCCGGTCAGCTCCTGGCTGCCGCCGTCGCCGACGTACAGGCACTCGTCCGGCGCGAGCCCGAGCCGACGGCACGCGGTCAGGTAGAGCGCCGCGTCCGGCTTGCAGCGTCCGACCTGCACGGAGAAGACCCGCACGTCGAGCAGGGGCGCGATCGCGAGCTGCGGCAGGAAGGCCGGCAGTTCGTGCGTACAGTCGCTGACCACGCCGGTGCGCAGGCCGCGCTGGCGCAGCGCCGCCAGGACGGGCACCGCGTCGGCCCGCAGCCGGGTGTCCGCGCGGATCGCCCGGTGCCGGGACGCCACCGCCGCCCGCAGCGCACGGTCACTGGGGTGTACGCCGGCCTGGGCGCACACCCACCGCAGGGTCGCCTCCGCGTTGCCGAGTCGGCCGCTGGCCCGTTCGTAGTAGGTGCGATTCAACACCTCGGTCAGTGTCTCGGTGGGGCAGCCGAGCAGTTCCGCGGTGCCGAGGTGCGCGGCACCGCGCTGTACCGAACGGGTCAGGGTGCCGAAGAAGTCGAACAGCACCGCCTGGTAGCTGGACATGGGGGAACGCCTCCGGGCGGTCGAGGTTCGCCGGCGCGGAACCGCGTGATCGTAACGGAGTGATGACCCTCGGTGCTGACCGTCATACGTGTGAGGATTACGTCCCGTGCCCCCACCTTCACATCGGCCGACCCTGGATCCGCTGACCGCCGGCGCGGTCGGGCTTGCCGTGGTCGCCGTGTCGTCGTCCGCGCCGCTGATCGCGTACGCCGCCGCTCCCGCGTTGGCCATCGCGTTCTGGCGCAACCTGCTCGCGGTGGCCGTGCTGAGCCCCTTCTCGCTGGCCCGGCGGCGCGCCGAGTTCCGCAGGCTGACAGTGGGCGCGGGCCGGCGGGAGGGGCTGTTCTGCGTACTGTCCGGGGTCGCGTTGGCCGGGCACTTCGCGACCTGGGTGCCGAGCGCCCAGCTCACCTCGGTCGCCACGTCCACCGCCCTGGTCGCCACCCAGCCGGTCTGGCAGGGGCTGATCGCCCGCGCTCAGGGGCGTCCGCTGCCCCGGGTGGTCTGGATCGGCATCGCGGTGGCGGTCGGCGGCGCGGCGGTCGCCACCGGGGTGGACGTGGGCGTCTCCGGCCGGGCCGTCCTCGGCGACGTGTTGGCGTTGGTCGGCGCCCTGTTCGCCGCCGTCTACACCGCCTTCGGCGAGCGCGCGCGGACCAGCATCAGCACCACCACCTACACCACCATCTGCTACGGGATCTGCGCGCTGATCCTGCTGGCCATCTGCCTGGTCGGCGGCGTCCGGCTGACCGGGTTCGACGGGCGTACGTGGTTGGCCATCCTGGCCCTGGTGGCCGGCGCCCAACTGCTCGGGCACTCGATGTTCAACTACGCCCTGCAGAAGATCCCGGCGACCACGGTGAGCGTGCTGATCCTGCTGGAGGCGCCCGGCGCGGCCCTGCTCGGATGGGCCTGGCTGGGTCAACTGCCCCGCCCGTACGCGCTGCTCGGGATGGCGCTGCTGCTGGTCGGGGTCGCGGTGGTGCTCGGCGGCCGGCGCAGCGAACCCACCGCGCTGCCGGCCGACCCGACACCGCTGGCCGACTGATCCCCGACACCGTGCCGCGACGACGTGAGGAACATGGACACGGGTTCCCTCCGCGGCGGGGTCGCCCGGCGTCTGTCCGGGTGAGGAGGGCGATCCGTTGACGACTGAGGACCGCGCCCGGGACGGCTTCGCCGACTTCGTCCGGGCCGAGACCGCCGGGCTGACCCGGTTCGCATACCTGCTGACCGGTGACCGGCACCATGCGGAGGACCTGGTCCAGGTGGCGCTGGCTCGCGTCGCAGTGCGCTGGGAGCGGATCGAGGATCCTCCCGCCTATCTGCGCCGGGTGCTCTGCACCCAGGCCGCCAGTTGGTGGCGCTGGCGGCGGGCCCGTCCGGCGGAGCGGCTGGGCGGGGCGTTGCCGGAACGATCCGGTCCGGGTGACGACGCCGATCTACGGCTGGTGCTGTCGGCGGCGTTGGCTCGGCTGACCGTGCGGCAGCGCGCGGTCCTCGTGTTGCGCTACTACGAGGACCGCACCGAGTCGGAGACGGCTGAACTGCTCGGCTGCCGGGTCGGCACCGTGAAGAGCCAGACCCGCCACGCCCTCGGCCGACTCCGCGTACTCGCCCCCGAACTGGCCGAACTTGTCGGCCGTGACCCGCAGGAGGTGGCACGGTGACCGCCCGGCTCTCCGAAGCGCTGCGGCGCCTCGCCGACGACGTGCCGCCCGCGCGCGTACCGGCGGGTTTCTTCGACGCGGCGCGGACCCGGCACCGCCGTCGCCGGGCCGCCGTCGCGGGAGCGCTCGCCGTCCTGGTCCTGCTCCTGGGCACCGGGTACGCGCTGCGCCCGGTCGCGCTGCCGATCCCCGCCGGCCCGAGGCACGACGCCCCCGGCCTGCCCACCAGACTCGTCGACCCGCCGCTGCGAACCGCCTCGGTGCGGGCCTCGGCACCTGGCACGGCGGCGATGCTCTTCGGCGGTCCCGCCGTGCGCACCGATTGGTTCGAGACCCGGATGGGTGTGCTCGCCGCGGACGCCGACCGCTACCGGGTGCTGGACGCCGGTTCGGCCGTCGCGGGCTTCGAGGCGATGCTGTCCCCGGACGGCCGGTACGCCTCGATCGGTGCGACACTGCTCGACCTGCGGACCGGGAAGCTCACCCCGGATCGCACGGGCGGCTACCCGCTCGCGTTCGCGCCGAACGGGGAGCGTCTCGTCTACGCCGAGGACGACACGACGTTCACCCCGCCCAACAGCTACGGCACCCCGTACGTCGGTGTCCACGACCGCAAACTCGGCGCGGATGTGCTGCGGGTGCGGGTCGGGACGGCCTGGATTCCGCCCGGACGCACGGCCGCGCTCTCGCCCGACGGCGGGGAGTTGGCCCTCCAGGTCCGCGACGAGGTCTGGCTCACTCGGGTGGCCGACGCGGGTGCCGATCGGGTCGCCGAGCCGTACCGGAAGCTGCCGCTCGCCGGCGGCCGGCTCGCCGGGGCCGGGTCCTGGTCGCCGGACGGCGGATCGGTGGCGGTCCTGGATCGGTCCACCTGCGACGACTGCCCGGTGCCGTCCTTCCGGCGCACCTGGACGCTGGCGTTGCGATCCACCGTCGACGGTTCGCCCGTGGCCGGTGCCGCGTTCCCCCCGCTGCCTTCCCGCACGTTCGTGCAACTGCTCGGCTGGCGCTCGGCGGAGGAGGCGGTCGCGTTGGTCGGGGTGCCGGGTCCGGCGGCGGTGGACCGCCCGGACGACCACGACGTGGCCTGGGAGCCGTATCACGAGCCCGGAACGGAGGCGGTGGAACTCGTGGCGCTGCGCCGGGGCGCGCTCGCGCCGGAGGTGCTCTTCCGCACCCCGGAGGGCATCACTGAGCTGTCGGTCGCCGCCGACCTGGCGATCGACGGGGCGGTACGCGAATCCGGTCGCCCCGACTACGGGCCGCTGCCGTTCTGGGCGCTCGCGGCGGGGTTCGTGCTGGTGGTCCTGGTGGCGCTGCCCGTGCTGGGGTGGCTGCGGCGGTGGCGCGGCCGCCGTCGCCGGCCTAGCCCTCGTGCACCTCGATGACGCGGGTGGCCGGGGCGGCCTCGCCGAGGGCGGTGCGCAGGGCCGCCCGCTCCGGGTCGACCAGGAACGACTCGTAGCCGGCCCGCCCGTCGAAGGTGATCACGTGCACCTCGGCCCGCCCGTCCGTGCCGCGCAGCCGTCGTTCCAGCCGGCCACCGTGCCGGTCGAGCAGCGCCAGCACGGTGTCCTCGTAGCGCTGCCCGGCGGCCTCGGCCCCGGCCGGATACTCGACGACTGCGACAAGGGTCAGCATGACGCCACGCTATCGGTCGATGCCGACGGCCGTGGCGCTGGCTTCCCAGAGCCGGGCCGCGAGCTGCGGGTCGGCTGCCTTGCGGTACGGCCGGCGTGGCCGGCGGTTGTAGTAGTACGCCCCGTTGATGAGCCGGGCCGGATCCTGGTTGGCCAGCCAGACCAGCGTTTCGGCGCCCTTCTCGGGGCTGCGGAACGGCAGGAACCGCATACCGAACGCGACCATCCGGCTGTCGTTGGCGAACCTCGTACGCACCACGCCGGGGTGGAAGCTGTGCGTGGGGATGTGCGGCCAGCGGCGGGCCGCCTCGGCGGCGAACAGAATGTTGGCCTGCTTGCTGGTGCCGTACGCGGCCATCGACCGGTAACGGCGCAGCGGCTTGTTGAGGTCGGCCGGGTCGAGCCCGCCGTAGCGGTGCGCGCCCGAGGCGGTCACCACTATCCGGCCCACCCGGTCGGCGAGCAGGTTGGTCAGCAGGAAGGGGGCCAGGTGGTTGGCCTGGATCGACAGCTCGAAGCCGTCGACGGTGGTGAGCGGTTGGAGCGCGATGGCCCCGGCGTTGTTGGCCAGCACGTCGATCCGGTCGTACGCGTCGCGCAGCCGCTCGGCGAGCCCGCGTACGTCGTCGAGCACCGCGAAGTCGGCCCGGAACAGCTCGGGACGCTCGCCCGAGGTCTCCCGTACCCGTTCCGCCGCGGCCTGCAGGCGGGCCGGATCCCGTCCGACCAGCACCACCTCGTCTCCGCGGCACGCGAAGCTCACCGCGGCCGCCAACCCGATGCCGGAGCTTGCCCCGGTCACCACCACCAGCCGACGCCCAGTGAGATCTTCCACAGGTCCATTCACCCCGGTCATGGCGCGAGGTTACCGTGACGTCACCACGCCCTTTGGGATCGTTAAGTTTTCTTCGGAGTCAGGTGGCGTCGGCGTGCTCGCCGATCGCTGGAAGAGGAGCGCATTCATGGCCGCAGTCGGTCGTCCCCGCCGGTCCTGCCTCGCCGTGCCGGGTTCCAGCGTCAAGATGCTCGGCAAGGCGCAGGGTCTCCCCGCCGACCAGGTCTTCCTCGATCTGGAGGACGCCGTGGCGCCGCTGGCCAAGCCGGATGCGCGCAAGAACATCGTGGCCGCCCTCAACGACGGTGACTGGGCCGGCAAGACCCGGGTGGTCCGGGTCAACGACCTGACAACCCCGTGGACCTACCGGGACGTCATCGAGGTGGTAGAGGGCGCCGGCGCGAACCTGGACTGCATCATGCTGCCAAAGGTGCAGAACGCCGCCCAGGTGCAGTGGCTGGACCTGACGCTCACCCAGATCGAGAAGACGATCGGCCTTGAGGTAGGCCGGATCGGCATCGAGGCGCAGATCGAGAACGCGGCGGGTCTGGTCAACGTGGACGCCATCGCGGCCGCCTCGCCGCGCGTGGAGACCATCATCTTCGGCCCGGCCGACTTCATGGCGTCGATCAACATGAGGTCGCTGGTGGTCGGCGGCCTGATCCCGGACTACCCGGGCGACCCGTACCACTACATCCTCATGCGGATCCTGATGGCCGCGCGGATGCACGACAAGCAGGCCATCGACGGCCCCTTCCTGCAGATCCGCGACGTCGACGCGTTCCGCGAGGTGGCCAAGCGGTCGGCGGCGCTGGGCTTCGACGGCAAGTGGGTGCTGCACCCGGGCCAGATCGACGCCGCCAACGAGATCTACCAGCCGGCCCAGGCCGACTACGACCACGCCGAGCTGATCCTCGACGCGTACGAGCACTACACCTCGGAGGCCGGCGGCAAGCTCGGCGCGGTGATGCTCGGCGACGAAATGATCGACGAAGCGTCCCGCAAGATGGCGCTGGTAATCGCCGCCAAGGGCCGCGCCGCCGGGATGAGCCGTACCTCCTCGTTCACCCCACCGGCGCAGTGACGCCTCGGGCCGGGTCGGTAGCCGCCGGCTGCCGACCCGGCCCACCAGCCGGGGGTACGCGGGCCCGACGGCCGAGTCAGTAGCTGCTGTCGCTGCTGGCGCCCGTGGTGACCGCGAAGACGATCGCGACGACGTAGAACGCGATCCCCAGCACCATCAGCGCGGTGATGATCCAGCCGACGATGATGCCGGCCTTCGCCATTCCCTCGCCGCCCTCGCCGCTGACCCGGATCTGCTTCTGCGCCACGTGGCCGAGGATCGCCCCGATCGGCCCGGTGATGCCGCAGGTGGTCAGGCCGGCCAGGGCCAGCACGAGTGCCGCGATGGCCAGCCCGTTGGTCTTCGGCGGTGGCGGGTACCCGTAACCGGGGTTCGGCGGGTAGCCGGGTGGCGCGTACGCGCCCGGCGGCAGTTGCCCACCCGCGTACGGGTCGACCGGCGCGTACGGGTTCGCGGGGCCGGGTTGGGTCGGTATCGGCTGGCCGGCCACCAGGGTCGGGTCCGGCGGCGCGCTCGACGGTTGAGCCGACCAGGTGGGGTCGGTCCAACCGCCGGGGGGTGGGGGATTGGTCATGCGAACTCTCCGTCGGCTCGGGTGCGCCGTCAGAGTAGCCAGGGGTGCCCAAACCCGATGCCCCCGCTACCGGGTGCCGCGTTGCTCGGGCCGGTCGTAACGGGCAGGATCCCTGGCATGGCAATAGACGCGCGCGCCGCGGACCGTTCCGGCAGCCGACCGCGACGGGACGTGAGCCGTCCGGGTGCGGGCCGCCGCGGTCGGGCGGCCACGCCGGCCGGCGCACCCGGCCCCGACGAACCGGTCGCACTCGCGGACCCGGTGACCATGCGGCTCGACGGTCGGGTCGCCCTGGTGACCGGGGCCGGCAGCCCGGACGGCATCGGCTACGCCACCGCCCGGCGGCTCGCCGACCTGGGGGCGCGGGTGGCCATCGTCAGCACCACCCGGCGCATCCACGAGCGGGCCGGTGAGCTGGGGGCGACCGGGTTCGTCGCCGACCTGACCGACGAGTCCGAGGTCGGCGCGCTGGCGGACGCGGTCGCCGAGCAGTTGGGTGACGTCGAGGTGCTGGTCAACAACGCCGGTCTGGCCAGCCGGGCCAGCCAGGGGGTGCTGCGTCCCGTCGCGCAGCTGACCTACGACGAGTGGCGCGGCGAGATCGACCGCAACCTGTCCACCGCGTTCCTGTGCAGTCGCGCGTTCATCGGCGGGATGGCCGAGCGGGGCTGGGGGCGGATCGTCAACCTGGCGGCCACCGCTGGGCCGGTCAACGCTCTGCCCACCGAGGCCGCGTACGCCGCCGCGAAGGCCGGTGTCGTCGGGCTGACCCGTGCGCTGGCC
This sequence comes from Micromonospora sp. NPDC049580, assembly GCF_040675595.1. Lineage (NCBI taxonomy): Bacteria > Bacillati > Actinomycetota > Actinomycetes > Micromonosporales > Micromonosporaceae > Micromonospora > Micromonospora sp. NPDC049580. The sequence continues at coordinate 10,485 of NZ_JBFAPG010000046.1, read as the reverse complement.
ATGGAGATGATCGCCGACGGGGTGACCGTGAACGCGGTGGCGCCCGGCACCATCTACACGGCGGCGTCCACGATGGCCGAGATCAAGCAGGGCCTGGGCACACCGGTCGGTCGACCGGGCACCCCGGACGAGGTAGCCGCGGCCATCAGCTTCCTCTGCTCGCCGGCCGCCTCGTACATCACCGGCCAGATGCTTGTGGTGGACGGCGGCAACAGCGTCCGGGAGGCGCGCTTCCGCTGATCGGCCGGGCGGGTCAGTAGCCGCCGCTGTCGCCGGTGTTGCTGAAAATGACCAGCGCCAGCCAGCCGCAGCAGGCCAGCAGGGTCAGCGCGGTGAAGGCGTAGCCGAGGATCAGCCCCCAGGTGGCGAGCTGGTCGCCGTCCTCGCCGCTGGTGCGGATCTGTCGCTTGGCCACGTGGCCGAGCACGGCGCCCGCCGGGGGGAACACGAAGGCGAACACCAGCGACAGGATCGCCAGCACGTTGGTGCCCCGACCGGGTCCGGACGGCGGCGGGCCGTACTGGCCGTAGGGGCCCTGCGGCGGGTACGGCGGCTGCTGCCCCCAGTGCGCCGGCTGGTGCGGCTTCTGCTGCTCGTACGGCGACGGCTCGTCGGCGGGGGGCCCGTACGGCGAGCGTTCCGGCGACCCGAACGACGACTGGTCCGGCGGCGGCGGGTACGGCGACTGGCCGGCCGGCGGTGGCGCGTACGGCGACTGGTCCCGGGGTGGCTCGTAGGGTGACGGCGGCGGCTCGTCCCCCGGGGGGCCCGACGGTGGCGGGTAGCTCACGGCTGTCCTCCTCCTGCCGGTGCCGGAAAAGTCCTTCTTGCCGGACGGTACCCGCAGCGGTGAACCTTTTCACAGCGGTTGTGTGGACTGGTCACCTTGGCCTTGCCGACCCGGAGGCCGATACTGACCGAGCGTTCAGTTACCCATGAGTAGTGCGCTGATCCCCGGAGGCTGAGATGGCCCGACTCGCCCAGACGCCCGGCCTGACCGATGTGCAGCGATCGATCCTGGAGACCGTCCGGGAGTTCGCCGACAAGGAGATCATCCCGCACGCCCAGCGGCTGGAGCACGCCGACGAGTACCCCACCGACATCCTCGACGGGATGCGCGAGATGGGGCTGTTCGGCCTCACCATCGACGAGGAGTACGGCGGGCTCGGCGAGTCGCTGCTCACGTACGCCCTCGTGGTGGAGCAGCTGTCCCGGGGCTGGATGTCGATCTCCGGCATCGTCAACACCCACTTCATCGTGGCGTACCTGATCTCCCAGCACGGCTCCGCCGAGCAGAAGGCCCGCCTCCTGCCGAAGATGGCCACCGGCGAGGTGCGTGGCGCTTTCTCGATGTCCGAGCCGGAGACCGGCTCCGACGTCTCGGCGATCAAGTCCCGGGCCGTTCGCGACGGCGACAGCTACGTGCTCAACGGGCAGAAGATGTGGCTGACCAACGGGGCGTACTCCTCGGTGGTGGCCACCCTGGTCAAGACCGACACCGGCGCCGAGTCGGTGTACGGCAACATGAGCACCTTCCTGCTGGAGAAGGAACCGGGCTTCGGCGAGACAGCCCCCGGCCTCACCATCCCCGGCAAGATCGAGAAAATGGGTTACAAGGGCGTCGAGACCACTGAGATGGTGCTCGACGGGGTGACCGTGCCCGACTCGGCCATCCTCGGCGGCGCCGACAAGGTGGGCCGCGGTTTCTACCAGATGATGGACGGCATCGAGGTGGGCCGCGTCAACGTGGCCGCCCGCGCCTGCGGCATCTCCATCCGCGCCTTCGAGTTGGCCGTCGCGTACGCCCAGCAGCGCAAGACCTTCGGCCAGCCGCTCGCCAGGCACCAGGCGATCGCGTTCAAGCTCGCCGAGATGGGCACGAAGATCGAGGCCGCGCACGCCCTCATGGTCAACGCCGCCCGCCTCAAGGACGCCGGCCAGCGCAACGACGTCGAGGCCGGGATGGCCAAGCTGCTCGCTTCGGAGTACTGCGCGGAGGTCGTGCAGGAGGCGTTCCGCATCCACGGCGGCTACGGCTACTCCAAGGAGTACGAGATCGAGCGGCTGATGCGCGAGGCCCCGTTCCTGCTCATCGGCGAGGGCACCTCGGAGATCCAGAAGACCATCATCTCCCGCGGCCTGCTCAAGGAGTACAAGCTCTGAGCTGCCCCTGATCCGGCTCGACGGCCAGCTCCCGCGATCGGAACCGGTAGTCCTCGAGCGCGGCGATCAGCCGGTCCTCCGGCACCGCCGTGTCCCGGCCGCCGACCACCGGCGCCGGCCGCAGCGACTGCCAGACCGCCGGCCGCAGCCGCACCCCGTTCAGCCGGCCGTCGCGCCGGTGCGGGCTGACCCGGTCGATGTTCGTCCAGTCCACGATCTGGCGGCCGTGCCGGATCTCGCTGGCGGTCAGCGCCAGCCTTCCGGTGAAGCGCGTCTCCTCGTAGACCCCACGACCGAGCCAGGCCGCGACCCCGACGGCGAGCACCGGCCGCGTCAGTTCGACCCACCGGCCGTGCGGGGGCAGGCTGGCGATCAGCCACCCTCCGATCGCGAGCAGCGTGGTCGCACCGGCCGCCAGGTCGACCCACCCGGCGAGCGACCGGCGTGCCACCAGGCCCGGTTCGACGGCGTCCAGGCCGGAGGCACGCTCCCGCCAGCGCAGATGCCCGGTCCGCCGTGGCCACCACCGCCCGGTCAGCCACCGCATGCCGATGGCCGACCAGACCGCCAGGCTGGCGGTGGACGGGTTGATCCGAGGGGGCGCAAGCAGCCCACCGGCGACCCCGGCCGTCACCACCAACCCGGCCGTCAGAGCCAGGATCCGGCGCGGCCAGAGCCCGTCGCCCAGCGCCGGTACGCGGCCGCGCCGCGGGATGACCATGCCCGCAGCGTACGACCACCGGGAACCCAGTGAAGCGGGTCAGGCCGGCGGCGCGCTCGACGACGAGATGTTCGTGCCAATGCCGGCCGCTCACGTCGTGCCCACCGGCCTGTCGACGGCTTCCGGTCCGTCCGGCCGTCGGCCAGCCCGTCGGACCGACGCGGGATCAGCCGAGCCGGGTCAGGCCGGCGGCGGCGCGCTCGACGATGAGGCAGCGGTCCTCGACGTAGTCCATCCCGGCCGCCTCGGCGATCCGTCGCGCCTCGGCCGAGACGATGCCCAGTTGCAGCCAGACGGCCGGAGCGCCGATCGCCGCCGCGTCCCGCACGACCTGCACGGCGTCGGCCGCCGGCCGGAACACGTCCACCAGATCCACCGGGTGCGGGATGTCGGCCAGCGTCGGGTACGCCCGCTCGCCGAAGAGTTCGTCGACTGTCGGGTTGACCGGGATGATCCGCCAGCCGTACTGCTGCATCTGCAACGGCACGCCGTGCGCGGCCTTGCGCGGGTCGCGCGACGCGCCGACGACGGCGATGACGGCGGAGTCGGCGAGGATCTGCTGAGCGGTGCGCACCCGCCGACTGTAGCGCCGCCTGCTGGCTAGAGCAGGGTCAGCTGCTCGGCGGCCGGCGGTGGGGGCGGCTCGGGCAGCCGACGGTTGTCACCCACTTCGCCCCGGTGCAGCCCGTGGCGGCGGGCCGCGATCCGCACCCGGGCGGTCAGCTCCCGCTGGTACGCCTGCGGGGCGTACGCGCCGGCCCGGTAGAGCTCGCGGTAGCGGGGCGCGAGGTGCGGGTGCTCCCGAGCGAGCCACTGCGCGTACCACTCCCGGGCGCCCGGGCGCAGGTGCAGCGCCAGTGGAGTCACGCTGGTCGCCCCGGCGGCCGCGATCGCCGACACGGTGGCGTCGATCGACTCGTCGCCGTCGCTCAGCCCGGGCAGGATCGGCGCCATCAGCACCCCGACCTCGAAGCCGGCGTCGGTGAGCCGGCGGACCGCGTCGAGCCGGCGGCTCGGGTGCGGCGTGCCCGGCTCGACGCCACGCCAGAGCTGCTCGTCGACGAAGCCCACCGAGTAGGAGATGCCGACCCTGGTCACCTCGGCGGCCTGGCGCAGCAGCGGCAGGTCTCGCAGGATCAGCGTGCCCTTGGTCAGGATCGAGAACGGGTTGGCGAAGTCGCGCAGCGCCGCGATGATCTGCGGCATCAGCCGGTAACGGCCCTCGGCCCTCTGGTAGCAGTCCACGTTGGTGCCCATGGCCACGTGCGCGCCCCGCCACTTCGGCGCGGCCAGCTCCCGCCGTACCAGCTCACCGGCGTTGACCTTCACGATCACCTGCCGGTCGAAGTCCGCACCCGCGTCGAGGTCGAGGTAGGCGTGGGTGTTTCTGGCGAAGCAGTTGTGGCTCACGACTCCGTCGGCGATGAAGTCGCCGGTGCCGGTGGTGATGTCCCACAGCGGCAACTCCAGCCCGAGCGCTTGAATGTCGACAACCCTGAGTGCGGCCCTGCATGTCAGAGCGGCACCCGCGATCGAACGCTTGCGAGTGATGGCCGGGTCGGTCAGGTGGAAGAAGCGCAACCGCGCCGGGAGACCGCCGGTCAGCCGTACATAGCGCAGGCGGTTCGTCCGCCTCCGGTCCTCGAGGACGGTGGCGAATCCAAAGGCGCGCAGTGCTTCCGTCGTGTGGCTGAGGACCTGATCGTCGCAGTTGGCGATTCTCAGGATGCCCTGGCTGCAACTGCCTTCGGCATCGAAGATGCCAGCAAGGAACCCTCGTTGCCAGTCAGGAGTCGAATGCTGCGGCCATTGGACGATCTCCCTGATTGCATCGACCTTCTGCTTTCCCGAGGCGCGGATCGCCTCCATCGGCCGCCGGTCGGGCCTGGCCTGGCCAAAGGAGGTGCGGCTTGTGTCGACGCCCTCTTCCTTCAGATACCGCTCGGTACGATCGAGGGCCTCGCTGTCCGCGAGCGCCAAGCGGAACTGGTGACTCCAGCTCCTGCCTGTGGCGTAGGTGCCTATGGTTCCGTCGCCGCGCACCATGCCGCAGAGATAGCCGCGACGGTAGTCGTGGGAGGCCTTCGGAGTTGTCTCGAACGCCCCAGTGCCGATCAGGCGACTGTTGGTGGTGAGGTAGGGCCGTTGATCGGCGCCGAACATGCCGCCGGTGATGTGTTTCCAGCCTCGCTCCGTCAGGAAGCGGTGGTCCCCGCTGGCGACGAGCGTCGTGCCGTCCTCCAGGGTGACGCGATAAGCCGGTTTCACGGTGGACCACTTGTCGAGGACGGTGGTGACGACGTATCGGCGGTAGGCGCCGCGTCGCTCGGTCCCGTAGATGCGGTCGCCCGACTCCAGCTCGCTGATCGGTTTCGTGCGTCCGTCCGCCATCAGAATGGGGGTGTCGCCCGATACGCAGTAAACACAAGCATGACTGCATCCTCGGTACGGGTTGATCGTCCACTCGAAGGGCACGCGGGACTGGCCGGGCACCCGGTTGAGGATGGACTTGGCCTGCACCTCGTGAAAGGTCATCCCGGCGAACTCAGGGGTGTCGAAGGTGCGCACGATGGCGCCGGGCAGCGCCAGCGGCAGGGGTGGCGTCGCTGGCGCTGCCCGCTCGGGGTCTCCCTCAACCGGGGGAGCGGTGAGGTTGTCCCAGCGCATGGCCACTATTCGAACACGTGTACGAGGCACGCGCAAGTGACTCGCCGGACACCGGAGCCCACCGGGCGGTCGCGCGGGGGAGGATGGACGCCATGGAGAGGTCGACCTTCGTCTACGACGGGGACTGCGCGTTCTGCACGAGTTGCGCGGAGTTCATCGAACGCCGCATCCCCACCGCCGCCCGGGTGGTGCCCTGGCAGTTCGCCGATCTGGACGCGCTCGGCCTCACGGCCGCCCAGTGCGAGGAGGCCGTGCAGTGGGTCGGCGCGGATGGCTCACGCGCCGCCGGGCCGGACGCCATCGCGAAGTTGCTCGCCGCGAGTGGTCCGCTCTGGCGGGTCGCCGGAGCGGGGCTGCGGTTTCCGCCGGCGCGCGCCGTGGCCTGGCCCGCGTACCGCTGGGTGGCGCGCAACCGGCACCGGCTCCCGGGCGGCACGGCGGCGTGCTCGCTGCGGCAGGAGGCCCGGGAGCGGCTCTACGGGCCGGCCGGCCGCCCGAGCGCCGGGGCCTGATCCCCGAGCCGCGCCGGCTCCGTGCCGGCGTCCGCCGGGGCCTGATCGCGTGGTTCGGGGTCGGCGTTCGGTGGGGCCGGCTCCGGCGCGTCCGTCGGTGCGCCGGGGGTCTCGCGGCCGGTCAACCGGCGGGCCCAGACCAGCGGGCGGACCCGCTCCAGCGGCAGGAAGCTCGTCATCGCGGCGAGGTGGGGTGCGAACGAGATCGTGATGGTCGCGATGGTCACCACGTGGAACGAGTAGAAGAAGCCGACCATGGCCAGTCGCCAGCGGGCCGGCAGCAGGAACACCACGGGGCTGAACAGTTCGAAGGCCACGATGCCGAACTGGGCGACGATCAGCAGGTACGGCACCTGGGCGATGAGGTCCGCCAGGTCGGTGCCACGTCGGATGATGGCCCGCGCCAGCACCGAGCCGGTCAGCCAGTCCAGGCCGCCGAAGCGCAGCTTGGCCCAGGCCGCCAGGAAGTACGTGCAGATCACCGCGATCTGGGTGACCCGCAGCGCCCAGCCGCCGGCCTCGGTGCGGGTGGTGTCGCCGTGGCGGGCCCGGCCGGCGGTGGGCAGCACGGCCAGTGCGACGAGGAGCCCGAACCGGTCGTGGTCGACCTTTCCGTAGCTCATCGCGATGATCATCCACTCGAGGTAGAGCGCGCAGACCGACCAGCCGAGCAGCCGGGGCGCCCGGCCGGTCGCGGCGAGCAGGGTGAGCAGCAGCAGCACCCAGAAGATCACCGCCACCACCGTCGGCGTCGGCGTCGGCAGCGGGAGCAGCCGGCCGATCAGCAGGGGCTGGTACAGCTCACCGGGCACGCTGGCCCTGGTGCGTACCCATGGGGTGAAGACCACCAGGTCGGCGGCGACGAAGAGGTAGATCAGGGTGCGGAAGGCGGCGATCCGGCCGCGCGGCACCGCCTCGGTCAGCCAGCCGCTCATCGGGAGACCTGCCAGCGGACCACGGTCTCGTCGGTGTGCTGCCCGGTGGGTCGGCCGGCGCGGATGCCGTGCCAGCGGATGACGATGCGGACCTCGACCAGCGCCGGGGCGTCCGGGTGGCGTTCGGCGTACGCGTCGGCCACCTCGGCGAGCAGCGTCGGGTCGGCTGCGTACCGGTCCTGCTGGCCCTCGATCTCGGCGCGGCGGATGCCGGTGGCGCCCTGGTCGAGGTCGACCACCGCGCCGGCGCTGTTCACCCCCTCCACGCGGGTGTCCGGGGCGGGGGCGTTCGGCGGGTTGGAGGTGGCGTACATCCGGAACGGGCCGAACGGAAAGTCGTCGTCGCTGCCCCAGAAGGTGCCGAGCAGCAGCAGGACGAGACCGAGGGCGGTCGCGCCCAGCCGGGTCGCGCGCCCGCGGGTGGTCAGGGTCTCCATCGGGTCGTGACGATACGGGATGTACCGGCCGTGCGGGGTCCCACCGATGGCCAGTTCCGCCTGCCCAGGTCGATGATCACGCGCCGGTGCCCGGGTACGACGAAGGGCCGGACCCGACCGGGCCCGGCCCTCGCGCGCCGTCACGGGGACGGCTCAGTGGTTGTGCTCGGCCAGCTGCTTGCGGACGTCGTCCATGTCCAGCGCCTCGACCTGCTCGATCAGGTTCTCCAGCGCGGACTCGGGAAGCGCGCCCGGCTGGGCGAAGACGATGACGCCGTCGCGGATCGCCATGATCGTCGGGATCGACCGGATGTCGAACTTCGCACCCAGCTCCTGCTGGGCCTCGGTGTCGACCTTGCCGAAGACGATGTTCTGGTGCTTCTCCGAGGAGCGCTCGTAGACCGGGGCGAACCGCTTGCACGGACCACACCAGTCGGCCCAGAAGTCGACCAGGACGATGCCGTCGTTGCCGGTCACCTCGTCGAAGTTCGCCGAGGTCAGCTCAACGGTTGCCATTGCACTCTCCGATCACCGCGGTTTGTCTGCGTCCCGTAGAACCAGGGCTGACCGTATCGAATTCCCGGGCCGTCCAGCACGAAACGTGCGCAGGGCTGCCCGGGGCCCTCGGCGGCCATCGAACTGCGTCAGTTCATCCCGTCCTGCGGAACGCAAGTGCATGACGCACTTGCGTGACCTGCGGTGATGGGAGCGGTTCCAAGGAGATCCACCCGATCGAGCGCTACGAATCGGTAACTTGAGCCCTGACGAGGAGGTATCCGGCCTGCGGAGATCGCTGATCACCCCGCTCTCCGTCACACAGAGTAGTGTTACAAAAAGATAAATGTGACCTCGATCTCTGTCGAACCTACGCCGTCGTAGGGCAGAATTCCTCACATCAGAGCGTGGGCGGCGGGTGCCGGGGAGGGCCCCGCCGCTCATTGCGTCTCCCCTCGGGTGAGTGACCGGTGTGACATTTCCGCCGGGGTCCGGCCCCGACCGTCGCCTTAACCATCGGTAAGGCATGCTGTGCCGAACTCCATCGCCGCCCGTCGAAGGGGACCAGGATGCAGTTCGGCCGCTACTACGAGGAGTTCGAGGTCGGCGGGGTCTACCGGCACTGGCCGGGTAAGACCGTCACCGAGTACGACGACCACCTCTTCTGCCTGCTCACCATGAACCACCACCCGCTGCACATGGACGCGCACTACGCCGCGACGGCCAGCCAGTTCAAGCGCAACGTGGTGGTCGGCAACTACATCTACTCGCTGCTGCTCGGCATGTCGGTGCCGGACGTCAGCGGCAAGGCCATCGCCAACCTGGAGGTCGAGTCGCTGCGGCACGTGGCGCCCACCTTCCACGGCGACACCATCTACGGCGAGACGACGGTGCTGGACAAGCGCGAGTCCGGCTCCAAGCCAGACCGGGGCGTCGTGTCCGTGGAGACCCGGGGCTACAACCAGGACGGCACCATGGTCTGCGTGTTCCGCCGCAAGGTCATGGTCCCCAAGCGGGAGTACGCGGCCGACGCCGTCGCCGAGGGAGTGGACCCGGAGCGGCCCAGCTTCCCGAACCCGCGCTGAACCCCCGGCGGCGCTGAGCAGGAGTCGCCGCCGCCGAGGCACGGGCCTCCATCCCGCACAGCAGGTTCTGTCGGGGAGGGGGCCCGTCGCCCGTTTCGGGGCTTATGCTGGCGCCGGAGGTTCCGATGAGCCACTCCGTCGCCGGAGAGCCGCCCTCTGCCGGCCGCCGCGCCGCACCCTTGACCACCGCCGTCTACTCCGCCGCCGAGTGGGACCTGCTCACCAGCCTGCCCGCTCGGGTGCTCGTGGCCGCCGCAGCGCCAGGCGCCGGCCGCCCGGAGCGGGGGGTGATGGCGGGCCTCGCGGGTCTGGACGCGGTGGCTGCCGGCCGCGGGTTCGACAGTGATCTGGTCCGTGCCGTGGTCGCCGCGATCTACGCCCGCCACGACGGCGCCCCGGCGCCCGTCGAGCGACTCACCGACCTGGTGGACCTGCTGGTCGCGTGCCGGGCGGCCGTTCGGGTCCTGCGCCGGCGCGCTGATCCCGCCGACTCGGCCGCGTACCGCCAGTGGGTGCAGTCGGTCGCGGCCCGCGTCTGCCGGGCGGTGCCCGGCCCCGGCGGACGTCCGGCCAGCCCCGCCGACCAACGGTTCCTGGACCGGCTGGGTGACGCGCTCGGCCTCGGCTGAGGTCGGCGGGCCGTCGCGGCGGACGCCGAGGTGGCCCGTACCCTCTGATGACCGTGACCGACGACCAGCTTGAGGTGGGCGTGGGCCCCTGGCCGGGGGACCCGCCCGAGGACCCGCGCTACGACCCGGAGTTGCTGGCCGAGGGGGACCGGCGCAACGTGGTCGACCGCTACCGCTACTGGCGACACGACGCGATCGTCGCCGACCTGGACCGACGCCGGCACGGCTTCCACGTCGCCATCGAGAACTGGCAGCACGATTTCAACATCGGCACGGTGGTGCGCAACGCCAACGCCTTCAACGCCGCCGAGGTGCACATCGTCGGACGGCGACGGTGGAACCGGCGCGGCGCGATGGTCACCGACCGCTACCAGCACGTCCGGCACCACGCGACGATCGAGGAGTTCGTCGACTGGGCGGCGGGGCGGCGGCTGCCCGTGCTCGGCATCGACAACCTGCCCGGCTCCCGCCCGCTGGAGACCGGCGTCCTGCCGCGGGACTGCGTGCTGCTCTTCGGCCAGGAGGGGCCCGGCCTGTCCGAGCCCGCGCGCGCCGCCTGCGCTGCGCTCTACTCCATCGCCCAGTACGGCTCCACCCGGTCCATCAACGCGGGTGTGGCCAGCGGCATCGCCATGCACGCGTGGATCCGTACGCACGCCGGCCCGCCACCGGACTGACCCTCGCCCCGTCGGCGCAATCGGGCGTTTCCGGCTTGACGTGCCAGCGATGCCGGGTGACGGTGGGGTTGTGAGTGTCGCGGTGAGTTGTCCGAGTTGCGGGGGCCCGGTACGGGCGCCGGATCTGATGCACACCGAGTCGAGGTGCCTGCGCTGCGGTCCCG